>JAEUQZ010000056.1 GCA_016788965.1 Anaerolineae bacterium
GTAAAGGATGTCCTGATGACGACTCCCTTCCTGACCCGCTTCTACCACCCCGAATCCGGCTATCGCGTCGGCGTGCGCCTGGAGGATGCCCTCTACGATGTCACCGAACACATCCCCACCGTGGGCGCTTTCCTGCGGAACAGCGTCCATCACGTCGCCGAAGCCATCGAAGGGCTGGTCGTCGTCGCCCAGGAAACCGGCATCTCCTATGCCCCCGCCCTGTTCGACGCCCCGCCCGTCGCCTTTCAACCCCACTGGCTTCCCCCCTGTGATGAGCAGGATGTCTGGGCGGCCGGCGTCACCTACGAGCGCAGCCGCGCTGCCCGCCAGGAAGAAGCCCGCGATGGCGGTGATATCTACGCCCGCGTCTACGCCGCTGAGCGTCCGGAACTGTTCTTCAAAGCTCACGGCTCCCGCGTGGTCGGCCCGGCTGGACAGGTCGGCATCCGTGCCGACTCCCGCTGGAACGTCCCCGAACCGGAACTGGCCCTGGTCATCAACCCCGCCATGGAACTGGTCGGCTTCACCGTCGGCAACGACATGAGCAGCCGCGACATCGAAGGCGAGAATCCGCTGTATCTCCCCCAGGCCAAAGTTTACAGCCGCTCCTGCGCCCTGGGGCCGGGTGTCATGCTCGCCCCCTCCACCGACTGGCCGCAGACCACCATCCGCCTGAAGATCGAGCGCGGCGGGCAGACCGCCTTTGAGGGTGACGTACACACCGCCCGCATCAGGCGGCGCATCGGCGAACTGCTCGATTACCTCGGTCGCAGCACCGAATTCCCCGATGGAGCCATCCTGCTCACCGGCACGGGCGTCGTCCCGCCCAATGAGTTCACCCTTCAGGCCGAGGATGTGGTCACGATCACCATTGGTGGGGTAGGGACGCTGCGGAATCCGGTCGTGGTGGTATAGGGTGTTATACTACCTTTGAAGTGAAGGAGGTGTGGCTCATGCAAATCCAGGAGATGGTCTATACCGTTGACGACCTGCTGCGCCTTTCGCAATCCGCCGACTATGCCGCGCAGCGACTTGACTTAAGCGATGGAAGGTTGATCGTCATGTCTCCTGCCAGTTGGAAGCATGGCATGTTCACGGCGCTGCTGGCACATTTGATCCGCAGCTTCAGCCTCGAACATGATTTGGGGATGGTGACAGGCGCGGAAACCGGCTACATCCTGCACCGGGCGGCGCATCCCGGCGAGCGTGATACCGTCCGCGCGCCGGATGTTGGCTTCATTGCCAAAGCGCGTCTACCGGCTGTGCTGCCGGAGACAGGCTTCGTGCCCTTCGCGCCGGATTTGGCAGTCGAGGTGGTCTCCCCGAATGATGACCCCGAAGAAATCCACATCAAAATGGCCGATTATCTCAAGCATGGGACGCGCTTGGTCTGGCTGTTCTATCCCAAGTCCGCGACCGTGGGCGTCTATACGCCAAACCATTTCCAGGTGTTGGAACGCGCCGCTACCCTGGAAGGCGGTGCTGTGCTGCCGGGCTTCCGGCTCCCGTTGGACGAGGTCTTCAAGTGAAGTTCGCTGGTAGTGTATTCAGTTAATCGATCAGATCGTTGATGAGAGCTGCTTCCAACCGCTTCTGGAAGTGGCCTATGACGGCCTTAAATGTTGCAGCAATTCTTTTGCTTGTGGTGTCAGGGTTTCCAGGTAAACACTGGCTATCAAAATGCCTGAGTCGGGGACGACTTGATTCACGACTCTTCCTCGCGCAGTTCATCCAGTAGTGACAATGCGCCAACCGTTTTGCCTGCGCCCAAACGGGCGCGTAGACTGCTTTGCAGCGCCTCGGTACGCGCCCACCACGCCTCGTAGTCGAAAGGGGCTTGAACATCGCGTGTCAAGGTAGCTAAGACTCGCTTCTTGGCCGTGGGTTGGAGTTAGCGGAATTTTCCGATGATCTCACGTTCTAATGTACTCATGGCGACCTGCCTCATATTTGGCGACTAATCGACATTGTATGCTGCTTTAGCTGACGTCAGTTGCAAATCCGCCGGGCTGCGCTAAGCTTCAGGAACTAAGAACATGACCTGAACTGAGGCCACCATGAAGATCGCCGCCATTGAAACCCTGCAATGGGCTGAGTACCCCCGCCTGATGGTCGTCCGCGTTCACACCGATACCGGCCTGATCGGGTTAGGGGAAACCGTCGACAAAATCCCCGGAGCCAAAGGCGCCCTTCACGGCACGATTGCCCCGCTTGTCCTCGGCCAGGATGCCCTCGATATCGAGGGGCTGTGGCGCTTCGTGATGGACAACCTCATGTACCACGGCTATGCCGGCGCCGAGACCCGCGCCCTCTCGGCGCTGGAAGTCGCCCTGTGGGACCTCATGGGCAAGGTCTACAACGCCCCCCTCTACCATCTCCTCGGTGGGCGGACTCGTACCCGCATCCCCACCTATAACACCTGCATCGGCTTTGGCCCCGTCCAGGATTACGCCGCCTGGCATCATGACGCCGGGGCGCTGGCGAAGAGTCTCCTGGACGAAGGTATCCGCGCCATGAAAATCTGGCCGTTCGATGCCTACAGCGAAGCCTCCTTCGGCCAGTACATCAGCCCCGCCGATGTCGAACGCGGCCTCATTCCCGTCAAGCAGATCCGCGATGCCGTCGGCCTGGAGATGGAGATCGGCATCGAGTGTCACTTCCGCTGGAACCGCGCCAGCATCGAACGCATCGCCCGCGCCCTGGAGCCGTTCCACATCCTCTTCATGGAGGATGTCCTGCCCGCCGTCCACGCCGACGAAATCAAAGCCGTCTCCCAGCGCACCACCATCCCGATCATCGGCTCCGAACTCCTCATGACCCGCTGGCAGCTTCGTGATTGGATCGCCAACGGCGTCTCCCAGATCGTCATGACTGATCCTGTCTGGAATGGCGGCATTGCCGAAACCCGCAAGATCGCCTCGATGGCCGAAGCCTTCGGCCTGCCCATCGTCCTTCACAACGTCGCTGGGCCGATCTGTCATGCCGCCTGTATGCACCTCGGAGCGCACATCCCCAATCTTTACTACGTCGAATCCGTCCGCGCCTTCTACAAGACCTACTTCCCCATCCTCAGCGATTTCGCGCCCGCCGTCCATGACGGCCACCTCGCCATCCCCGAAGGCCCCGGCCTCGGCGTCACCTTGGGTGAAGACGCCCTCAAACGCCCCGACCTCACCCGCCAGCTTTCCGAAGGCGAAGGGCTTGCCAAAGGCCGCCGCGCCATGGGCGATCATTGGGCCGTCGAGGAAATCCGCTGATGAACATCGCGGCGCTGCTTTTCGATATGGACGGCGTGGTCATCGACAGCCACGCCGATGTCACCAACTTCTGGCTGGAAATGGCCGCGAAGTATGGCGTTCACCTTACCGCCGACGATTTCGCCCGCCACATTTACGGCTGCCCCATGCGCCACACCCTCGATGTCTGCTTCCCTATGCTGGATGCCGCCCAACATGCTGCTGCCCACGCCTATCACATCGACTACGAAATCAACCTGACCTATACCCCCATACCCGGTATTCTCCCGCTCCTGGAATCCCTACGACAGCGCGGAGTTCCCACCGCCCTGGTCACAGGCGGCGAAGCCCACAAAGTCCAGACCGTCCTCACCCAGCTTGATCTCCACGCGGCCTTCCGTACCACCGTCAACTCCGGCGAAATTCCCCGTGGCAAGCCTCACCCCGATGGCTATCTGCTCGCCGCTGAACGCCTCGGCATTGCCCCGGATCGCTGCCTGGTCTTCGAGGATGCCGTCAACGGCGTCCAGTCCGCTCTGGCGGCTGGCGCTCACTGCGTCGGCGTCGATTCGTGGGGCAATGGCCCGGCGCTGCTGCCGTTAGGGATTTACAGCCTCATCCCCGATTTCAGCGCCGTGCGCTTGGTCGGCGCTGCCCTCCATCTCGACGGATCGCATATTCTGAGTCTGGATGTGCCTGCAAACTGAAGGGGACTGTGATGGGTGATGGCTTTCTGAACATTCCCTGGCTGGTCTGGGCGGCGCTGGCACTGGGGATCGCCGCCATTTTCGTCTTCTTCGTTCCCGGCGCGGCCAAACTCAAAACGCTCGCGGGATGGCCCCGTTTTATTGCCCGCTGGTTCCATCCCCTCGTCTGGTTGCTGTTGGCGCTGTCCTTCGCCATGCGTGCCCTGCCCAACGAGACCATTCGCGAGCTGGCTGATCCGGTGGCCGCCCTCGGCGGCATCACCTACCTGATCTACATCGTCACCCTGGTTCGGGTGCAGTCCTCATGAACGACATCCTTCAGAATCAGATCGCCTACTATCGCGCCCGCGCCGGGGAATACGACGAGTGGTTCTACCGCCTCGGTCGTTATGATCGCGGCCCCGAACTGAACCAACTCTGGTTCGAGGAAGTCGCCCAGCTTGTTGAAGCCGTCCGCGCTCTGACCCCCATCCAGGCTACCCTGGAACTGGCCGCGGGAACTGGCATCTGGACGACCGAACTGGCCGCCATCAGCCAGCATGTCACCGCCCTGGATGCCTCCCCCGAAGTGCTGGCGATCAACCAGCGCAAAGTCGGGAATCGTCCGGTCTCTTATCGCATGGTCGATCTGTTTGAATGGCAGCCGGATCAGCAGTACGATCTGGTCTTCATGTCCTTCTGGCTGTCCCATGTCCCGCCGGAGCGCTTCGACCCCTTCATCGCGGCCGTGCGCCGTGCGGTCCGCCCCCACGGTCGCGTCTTCATGATCGACTCGCTCCCGGAGTGGACCTCCACCGCCAAAGACCATGCCGCCTATCAGCCGGACAGCATTTACCATACCCGTAAATTGAATGACGGTCAGGAGTACCAGATCATCAAGGTTTTCTACGACCCTGACGATCTGAAGCGTCGTCTGGCAGCCCAGGGGTTGGCCGCCGAGGTTCATACAACAGGTCGCTGCTTCTGGTGGGCGCAGGCCCGCCCCGTCTAGCAGCCTACTTTAGCACCGCCTCCCAGTCGATCCCTTTGGTCACGCCGGGACTGATCCCTTCCAGATAGTCGAGCGCCTGCTGCGGGGTCGGCCAGATTTCCCGGTCGCTCTTGGTGCGTTTCAGCCGCTTGAAGATGTCCACGAAGATCGCCGCCACCAGCGTGTTTCCAAATGCCGTGCTGCCCGCCCAATTGGCGTGACGAGTCAGTTCCGCCAACTTCTGGATCGTCCCGGCGTTGGTGATCTGTCCCTTCCGCAGATCGGAGATGAAGTAAACCGGAGCCTCCCGCTCATTCAGGAACTTCTTCAGCGTCCGAATGAACTCCTCGGCTTCCATCACAGCGGGTGATTTCGTCCAGCGGATGTAGATCAGTTTGTCGGAGAGCGGCGTAATCGTGTAGGGAACCATGCTGTGTCCTCTGGTATCCGCTGTGATTGGCAAGACACCTTACAGCGAATCTTACCATCTATCTCCGAGAATGAAGCTTAGAGTTTCGCAGAGACCGTTTGAAAAGTCCACATCCGCGCCATCCTCAGCCGTTTCAAAGGCGATACAGGCGGCCAGAAAAGTCCCCTCTCCACGTAGTGGGGAGGGGATTTAGGGGTGGGGATGGCTTCTCACAAAACCCATCATACTCACCGCATCGAATCCAGAATCTGCTGCCGCAGCCGGTCGTACTCTTCCTGGCTGATCAGCCCCTTCGCGCGGGCTTCGTCAAGCTGCTTCAATCGCGTCGTCAGATCGACCCCGCCCGTTTTCTGCCCGATCAACTGCCCCAGATCGACGGGCGCATTGCCCGTTCGCGGGTCGATCCGTACTACTCGCGCCCCCGGAATCGAACCCATCATCCCCGACACATCCACTGTTGCGGCCTTGCGCCCCCGCATCATCAGCCCGGCGAAGATCAGCGCCACCCCCAGGATCGGCAGCACCAGTCCAATCGGCGAGAACGAGAAGTTGAAGTTCAGCGCTCCCGCCACATCCCCGACCATCTTCTCGGCGAACTCCCCGGTCACATCGCGCCGATTCCCCTGCGGATCGACGCAGGTGTAGACCACGCTGCTGGCGTAGCCCTGCCCGATGGTGTATTCGGACGCGCCCGTTTCCTTTTCCAGCGTCTCGTTGTCGTTACAGAGCGCCGCCGCTTCATCGTCCGCGTTGGCGTAATTCTGGGCCAGATCCATCGCCGGAGCCATCATGTTCATGATGCTGCCGAAGGCTCCACCAATGGCGCTCCCGATCCCCACAATGATCAGAATAATCCCCGCCACGATCAGCAGAATACGCATCAGGCTGCTCCTCTAATGAAACGATGTGATATGCAGTATAAGGTCCGCCGCAATCCGCCGCAACCGTTCAGCGGTACTAAAAAACTGCCCCTTGACCCTCACGCTGCGTGATAGGGTAGGGTGGGGCAGTTGGGGCTGCTCGTAAGGGCATGGCCCCAGGAAAAGATCAGGAGGAGGATAGGCGATGGATATGGCATCATTCCCAGGAACTCGCCCCGTGGAGCACTACCGTCCGCTGGACGAACTGCTTCCCGCCCGGTGGCAGTCCGGATTCGTGACGGCAGACGATGGAGCGCGGCTCCACTTCCGCCGTACCGGAGGGGATAAACCCGCCCTGGTGCTGCTGCACGGCGTCCAGGTCAGCGGCGCGAGCTGGCTGCGGACAGCCCTGGCGCTGGAAGATCGCTTCGATGTGGTCATGCCCGACAGCCGCGGTCACGGCAACTCGGCGCGGGCGGACAGCCTGATAACCCATGAACGGCTCATTGTCGATGTGCAGGCCATCCTGCGAGCGCTGAACCTCCATAATCCCGCCGTGATCGGGCACTCGATGGGCGCGGATGTGGCCGGACGGTTGGCTGCTGTCGAGCCGCTCCGGGCGGTAATCCTGGTTGATCCGGCGCTGCAAAGTTTTGCTCCGGCAGCCTTGCTGAGCGGCGACGAGCCGCCGCCCTGGATGGCCCCGATCCTGGAGGCGATGGCGCGGCTGAAAACGCTGCCCCATCCCGAACGGATGCAGGCCGGCTTATCCCTGCTGCCGCCGGGGACACCGCCCTGGGCGGAGATGGATTACGTCAGCTTCGTGGACGGCCAGATCGGATTCGATCCGGGTTTCTTCCGGTCAGCGGTGAAAATGGGCTATCTGTTTGAAGCGCCTGATTTGATCGCCCGGATCGCCTGCCCGGTGCTGCTCCTGACCGCGCGACCGATGATGCCCGGCGCGAATCTGGAACCGGGGCAACGAGCCTTCACCGAAAACTGGCAGCGCGGCGAGCATGTCCACTTCGAGGATGCCGGGCATTTCGTCATGTTCGACCAGTTCGAGCGCTTCCTCGATGTAGTGACTCGCTTCATCGCCACGGCATGACCGCAGTTCTAGCAGGGTAGGGCATCATGGATCATGCCCAGCCCGCCCCTTCAACGACACCGCCCCACTCAGCCAGAACCCCCGGAGGGGGTGTTCTTCCCGTAGCCCGGCCATTTCATGGCCGGGTGACGCCTATCGACTCGTCCCCCGCTCTGAAAATGCCCCACACTCTCCCTCCGTATGATCTCTGTGTCCTCTGTGTCTCTGTGGTTCAATCCGTATTGGATATTCATCTTTGGGTGTGATGCCATTTCATAGGGACTTGACGGTTCAGTTTTCATCTCAGCCCGAAAATCCCCGCCGCCTGCGTGCGGCTTTCCGGCCACGCCGCCACATCGGCCATGCCCAGGATGCCCTTCTGGTAGACCGGGTGATCGGCGGGCAGCGGCAGCCTGACCACCTGTCCCGTAGCCCCGGAGAGGTACGCCCCCAGAGTCAGTTCCAGGGCGCGTTGGCCGGCTTGCCCCGGCGCGATGGTCGGGCGGCGCTCGCGGATCGCATCGCGGAAGTCCGCCCAAATCTGCGTGAACGACCAACCGATGGTCTCCATGTGCGTGGCTTTGTTCTCCAGCGCATGATCGCTGCGCTGCCAATCCCGCACGCTGTACAGTTCGATGGGCTGGTTGAAGCCGCTGGTCTGGTACTGGTTGTAGCGCATCCGCAGGTGTCCGGCGCTGCCGCTGGCATCGACCCCGCCGACGCCCTGCCCCCAGCCCATATGAATCGCCGCGTAGCCGCCCGGAAAGGCCACGTGAAGCAGCGCCAGGTCTTCCACCACGGGCTGGCGCTGCTGGTAAGTCGGAGCATCGACGAAGGCCATGACCTGCTCGGCCGGCGCGCCGAACAGCCACTCGGCCAGATAAACGCCGTGGATCATATCAGTCAGCACGCCGCCGCCCGCGGCCAGGGTGTGCCGCCAGTCGGGTTTGTAGTCCGCCGCGCCCGGATAATCGATCACGCCCAGGTAGTGCATCGTCAGGACGCGCAGGTCGCCAATCGCGCCAGAGTCGATCAATTCCTTGATCTTGCGATACTCCGGGAAGAAGTGATAGTTATGCACCATGCCGAAGGTCAGACCCCGCGCTTCAGCGGTTGCCAGCATCTCGGCGGCCTGGGCGGGGGCATAGGCGATGGGCTTCTCGCTCAGGATGTGCTTCCCGGCTGCGATGGCCGCCAGGATGATCTCGCGGCGGAACTGCTGCGGAACGGTTACGACCACCGCCTGAACATCCGGTCGGGCGAGAACCTCGCGGTAATCGGCGTAGAGATCGGCATTCGCCAGCTCGAACCACTCCTGCCCGATGCGTCGGCGGGCTTCGGTCACATCTGCCAGCGCCACCAACCGCACATCCGGCAGCGAGGTCAACGCCGGGCGATGCCCGTAGCTGACCACGTTACCGCAGCCGATCAATCCGACGTTCAGCGTCTCCATCGCCATCCCTCCTCCCTTGAAAATAGACGCTTGCTTCCCTCAAACAATGTCTTCGTAGGGACAGGCTTCTGCCTGTCCGGGATTTCCCAAACCAACCGCCCCCTCTCCGCCGGAACCCCCGTAGGGGGTGGTCTTCCTCTAGCCGGGGGGATTACATCCCTCGGCGTCGCCCCGCCGACTCGCCCCGCCCATTTTCATTCCTTCGTGGTGTTGTTTTTCCACATGTTAAGCTCCTCTGAAAATAGACGCTCGCTTCCCTCAAACACCGTCCTCGTAGGGACGCCATTCTTGGCGTCCGGGATTTCTCTTTGATTAGATTATCCTACCATATCGATCAGGGCGCGGGCTTCTTCGACACCGCGCTCGATCTTCGCCCCCGCCGCGATCAGGCAGTCCAGGCGTTCCGGCGGCAGGCTGCCGCCCGCTTCGATCAGGCTGGCAAACACCGGCGCATTGATCGCCATGCCCGCCAGTCGCCGCAGTCCCATCGCCGCCGTATATCCCAGCCGCGCCAGCCGCGGATCACCCCGCCAGCCAGCGGTACGCAGTCCCTCGACGTAATTCTCGAACAGGCAGGCATCGAGTTCCTGCGTCTGATCCGCCCTCGCCTCAGCAAAGACGTAGCTGACCCAGAACAGCGCCACCAGTTCCGCCCCCAGCGGCCCGCCGCCCAGAAATGACCAGTCCACCGCCACGGTCTGCGCCGAGCCATCCGGTCGCTGGCGGATGAGCAGGTTGCGGCGGAAAGCATCATAATGGCACAGCGTCTGCGGCAGCCGGTCCAGTGCGTCCAGGAACACATGGCGGTCATCCCACAGCCGCGCGGCGCGGGTCATGATCTCATCGGGCAGCCAGCGCCGGATGGCCTCGTGGCGGCGGTACGGCTCCAGTTGCGAAACCTGGCTGGCGAAGCGGGCCACATCCTGCCGAATCCAATCCCGGCTCAGCCAGGGCACATCCGGCATCGTTTCCCCTGCGAGATAAGCCCCGTTGAATTCCCCCAGGTGACGGGCGGCCAGCCCGAACTCCCTCAGTGACCAGTGCAGGGGACTGTCATCCTGAACGGCCTCCATCCACACCAGGCAGGCCGCATCGCCCAGGTCTTCGACGCCGAAGCTGCGCGGCGCGGCCAACGTACCGGGCAGATCTTCCAGCAGTCCGTAACGGTAGATCGATGCTTCGCGCCGCCAGTAGTGGCTGGAGTGGGGAGCTTCGTCGGGGCGGGCAACCAGCAGCTTGGCGATGAGCGACCAGCGCCGCGGCTGGCCGTCCACTTGAGCCGTGCCCGATACCCGGTATACCGCCGTTCCACCGATTCCCCCGCCGACCCCGCCGCTGAGCTGCTGCCACTCGGCGCTGATGTCCCCCAACGCCGCGCCGTCAGCCAGATCAAGGGCGCGCCGCACCAGGGGGGTCAATTCAGCGGCGGAACGGCTGAGGAGTTCCGACTCAAGGTTGAACATAACGGCCTGCCTGCCGGTTAGCGAACCAGGTGACGACCAGAATGCCGATGGCGAGCGGCGCGACCATCGCATACGCGCTCTGAATGCCGCTTTGATCCGCCAGCGCACCGAGAATCTGCGGCGCGATCAGGATCGCCAGCCCGGAGCCGAACGAGGTGCGTCCGCTGGCTGCGTTGGGGTTGGCGATGCCCACGGTCGAGGTCACCGAAAGCGCCAGCGGGTAAAGATTGGCGACACCCAGGCCGGAAATGAACAGTCCCAGACCGTTCAGCCAGGGAGTGCGCCCCAACCAGAACAGCGGAAAGCCGATCACGACAATCGCCCCCGCCATCAGGAGCAGGCGGCTGGTCGGATAATGCCGCGTCAGGTAGCTCCCCGACGCGCGTCCGATGAACTGGGCCGCCGTGAACAGCGCCACCGAACTGGCCGCCGCTTCCCGGCTGAGTCCCCCAACCGTTTCCATGTAGGTCGATGACCAGAAAATCATGCTCCATTCGACCGCCGTGGAGATGAACACCACAAGCCAGTACGCCCAGAAGACGCCCGGCAGCTTGCCGGTCGGCGCGGCGCGGGTCGGTGAGGCAGCGCGGGCGGCTTCCGGCACTGGGACTCTCCACTGCGTCACCGCCAGCAGCAGCCAGAAGCCCACCCCCAGCAGGATCACCAGCCGCCAGCCCCAACCTTGCTGCTCGCTGAAGCCGACCAGGATCGGGGCAATGCTGGCTCCCAACACGGCGAACACATTCGATTCGGTCAGGGCATAGGCGCGGTTTGGACCGTGACGGTCAGAGAGCGTGGCCTGGATCATCACCAGCAGATACGAACCCAGCAGCGCCATGAACAGGACGGCCGCGATGGTCACGGGGGCGCTGCGACCCAGCGTGAACAGTACCCCGCCCAGCGCCATGCCTGCCCCGCCGCCCCAGAACAACCGCCGCCGCCCGATGCGCCGCGCCACGCGGTCGCCCGTCAGACCCGCGCCGATCATGCCCAGGGCATAGGCGCTGACGTACAAGGCAGAAACGGTGAAGTTCAGGTTCAGTTCGGCGCGAAGAAACGGAACCAGCGGCCCCAGCGCCGCCTGAAGGTAAGCGAAGCAGCACAGCAGGGCATAAGTCAGCCAGGTGAAGCGGTCGCGGACAAACGGTTGGGACATGAATGGCTCTTCATTGATTTTCGATGAGCAGCAGGTCAGGCTGAGGCAAACACAAGGCGATCCGCCAGATTATGCCGTCGGATCGCCTGCATCAAGGCTGGGCGGCAGCAGGCGCGTCAGGACGGATCGCCGTCACGCGCCGGATCATCAGTCAGGCGGCGCACTTCTCCATTC
Organism: Anaerolineae bacterium; assembly: GCA_016788965.1. Classification (GTDB taxonomy): domain Bacteria; phylum Chloroflexota; class Anaerolineae; order Aggregatilineales; family Phototrophicaceae; genus CFX2. Next base: position 11,537 of record JAEUQZ010000056.1, read on the forward strand.
TGGACATTCATCATATACAAATCCCACTGGCCGTCACGGGTCGATTCAAACAGGATGTGCTGTCCGTCCGCCGTCCACGCGGGATTGGCATCCCAGGAAACCTGGTTGGTCAGTTGGGTAATCAGCCCACCCGGCAGTTCCAGCATGAAGATGTCGAAGTTCCGCGCCCACCGGTCGGAGGTAAACAGCAGATGACGGCCATCCTGCGACCACGATGGCTCGATGTGCCGCACGCGCGTATCGGTCAGCCGCCGCATCCCGCTTCCGTCCGGGTTCATGACGTAGATCGCCCAGTTGCGAATCCGGTAGGAGATGAACGCGATCTTGCTCCCATCCGGCGACCAGACCGGATCGTTGTCGTGCGCCGGATGGTCGGTGATTTGGCGCACCTTCGAGCCGTCGGCGTTCATCAGGTAGATGTCCCAGTTGCCGCTCCGGTCGCTGGCGAAGGCGATAGTCTGCCCGTCGGGCGACCACGCTCCCTCCGAATCGCGGGCCGGATCATCCGTCAGCCGCCGCAGATTGCCGCCGTTGGTATCCATCGCGTAAAGTTCCTGATTGCCGTCCCGCAGCGATGTGAAAATGATCTGACTGCCATCCGGCGACCGCGCGGGCGAAGCATCCCAGGCCGGATTGCGCGTCAGGTTGCGTCGCAGCCCCGACGACACATCCAAACGGTAGATTTCCTCGTTGCCATCCCGGTTGGTGAAATAAACCACATCGGCCTGATGGGGCAGGAGCAGACTGCCGCCCGTGACTGCCGCCACGGTGAGCAGGGCGCCGAACAGCAGCGCCCCTGCGCCCAACTTCCAGATCAGCCGCCCCAACCCCGGCTCGGTCATCGCCCGATCCTCATGAAGCTGAACGGCGCACGCCCGGCAGAATCTCGTTCAGGAGCATGTCGAGAACTTCTGGCTTGTCGATGTCCAGTACGTCCACCATGAAGTAATCGCAGCCGAGTGCGACGAAGGCGCTCATCTGCTCGACCACCTGCGCGGGCGTGCCCAGGAAGGCGTTATTGCGGGTGAAGGGCTTATCCCGCGAGACGGCGCGAGCCTGGACTTCCGCCTCACTCCGCCCGGTGACGATGCGCCCGAACCACGTCCGCCGCAGCGTCTTCGGGTCGCGCCCGATCTTCTCGCAGTGTTCGTCCAGTTTGGTCATCCGCGCTTTGTAGGGATCATACGGATCGTCGGAGACATTCCACCAGTCGGCATATTTGGCGGCGATCCCCAGGGCGCGGTCGCCCTTGACGCCGATGCACAGCCTCGGCACAGGCGCGGGCTTGGGTTCCAGGATCGCTTCATCCAGGAAGTAGTGCTTGCCCTGGTAGCTGATCTTGCCCGATTCCTTCCACAGCCGTTGGAAGATTTCGCAGGTTTCGACGAGCTGCTCCAGGCGGACGCCGGGCGGCGGCAGCGTATAGCCGTAACCCCGGTATTCGTCCTCTTTCCAGCCCGCGCCGATCCCCATGATGAAGCGTCCGCCGCTGAAGACCTGGAGCGTGGACGCCATCTTCGCCAGCAGCGCCGGGTTGCGGTAATTCTGGCACATCACCATCGGACCGACATCGAACTGCGGCCAGCGAGCCGCCAGCCACGTCAGCACCGTCCAGACTTCATACGCGAACAATTCCCCCCAGAAGAGGTGATCGGTCATCCACACACTCTGGAAGTGGCCTTCCAGTTTGGGTAACGTCGTCTCGACATCCCTCATCCAGGCATTCAGTTCAGTCTTAGGATGCCGCTCGATGAGCGCGAGTCCAAAATCCACGGGCATGGCTATTGTCCTTCTCCGAAGTTGGTTAAATGCCATAGCTGTTCAGCGACGAATTCACCGACTATCGTCTGAGCACGCCTCCATTCCTCATCCCCAGGCTCACTTATCCAATCGATGCGAACTGTGCCGCAATGAACCTCAACCCAATACTTCTCGTTTTCAGCAATTGGTTTACCTTTGCTTTTTACGGCAACACCTGCTATTTCGAATCCCCGACTAACAAGGTGATTGAGAATCAGTTCTGCGTAGCGGGGCAGAGCAGCGATTGACTGTCGCCACGCTTCCAGTTGCCTTGACAAGTCCTTCGCCGCACTCAGTAAATCAATCAGCAATTCTTCATCAGGAGGAATCATTGCGATGGCGTATGACATCTTGCCACCCTTTTCCAGGTGGAGATGTGTCGCTCTGATCCAATCCGTGTATAGTAGTTCCCTAAAGAGCTTCAAGAATTCATTCGCAAAAGAAGGGAACAGCCTATTCGTCAACCATGAATCCAACGCAGTAAGATTTGACTGAACATCAGACAAGAAGCCATCATGATGTGTGTGATTTCCAATGAGCGAACCTAGAATAGTGTTGAAGGAATTGTGATTAACTTTCCATTCAGGATGTTCGTATTTGGAAGCCAGACGCAGTGCGTGATTCAGAGCACGCACGCGTTCTGTTATGATGTCATCGTGTGGAAAAACGGGGTAAGTCTGTAGCCTGGTTGGATCAGTGACTTTGTAGATTGTCCCTCCCCATTGATTCTCACGGCATACTCCATGACTCGAAAGTGCCTGTACAAGCCTCCGAAGACCTAACTCAAACCCTCCTTGCCGTGCAAACTCAACTATTTGTTGTAAGGGACTTAGAGAATAGGGCAAAGGGGTTTCGCTGATAATCAATGGGATAATCGGTCTTCCCAATCCAAGGAAGTAAGTCCATTCTCGCTTCACTTCAACTGATTCCATAGAGGCAGGTGTGACAACCAATATCATTACGGCAGATTCATTCAGTGCTTCGTGAATGGCATCTCGCCAGTCCTCACCTCCTCTCAGTCGGTCATCATCAATCCATAGGTCAGCACTAAACTCAGACAGGCGAAAAGCAAGGCGCTTAACAAAAGCATTGTCATTGTGGCTGTAACTGACAAATGCCTGATTTCGCATTACAATGACACTCACATCAACCTATGCTGAATATTCTATCGAAGTAACTCGGTCGAAGTGTAACGATCCTTTTCACCTGCCCTTCTTCGTAAAGAGGAGCAGAGAGCTTAGCGGCATCAAGAATCTATGCATTCGGCAGCAGGATGATCTTGGCGTCCTGGCGCGATTCCAGTCGCTTGAAGGCGCTCAGCGCCTCATCCAGCCCCATTCGGGCGCTGACCATCGGACGCATATCCAGTTTGCCCGACGCCATCATGCGGATGACGTTCTGGAACGTGCCGTGCCCGGCATGACCCAGCGACCCGGCCAACTGCACCCCCTTGACCTGGTAGTATTCCAGTGCCAGCGGCGTCGGTCGTTCCGAGCGTCCGATGTGGCAAACCGTGGCATTCACCGCCAGCCCGCGAGTCAGCGGAGCCAACGTGTGGTTCGGAGCGCCGGCCGCTTCCACCACGAAATCGACCCCGCGCCCGTAGGTCGCCTCCAGCAGCACCTCGTTGAGATCGATGCCAACCGGGTCATGCGTGGCCGTCGCGCCCAGCTTGGCCGCGAACGCCCGTCGGCTCGGCGACGTGTCGAACACGATCACCTGCGACGCCCCCGCCGCCGAAGCCAGCGCCGTCGCCGCCAACCCGATTGGCCCCGCCCCGAACACCGCCACATACACACCCGGTTGCCACGTATGAATGCGGTTGAACATCGCGTGATACGAAACACCCGTCGGTTCGACCATCGCGCCCAGCACCAGCGCCTCATGCTCGTTGCCCACCCGGTCGGCAATCTCGCCGATGTTCCAGCAGTACCGGGCGCGTACCGGGATGTACTGCGCCATCGCGCCCGGTGTTGTGAACCCCAGTTCTTCCAGGTTGTCGCAGTGGTTGACGTAACCCCGGCGGCAGGAGATGCACTCCCCGCACCACTGGATTTCCTCGGCTGTCACCAGATCGCCGACCTTCAGGTCGCGGACGCCTTTGCCCACCGCCGCCACCTTGCCGGAGAATTCATGGCCGAGGATGTTGGGGAAGCGCGTCAATCCGGGGTAAAGGATGTAGCCGTCCGCCCCCGCCTCGTACATATGCATGTCCGATCCGCAGATGCCGACCGCCCCCACCTCGATGATGACCTCATCGTCTTTCGGGGTCGGGTCAGGCTGCGTGCCGACCGCGATGCGCGGATTCTTCCAGACCTGCGAACCGGCCTGGATGCGCTGAGTCGTCCGCTCGCGCTCGCTCAGGTGGTAATCAGGCTTGGGGGCAAAATCGGCGGTGAGCGTCAAAGCTTTCATTGATTGGCTCTCTTTGGTGGTCTCGAATCGATAGGATCAGCACAGCCAGGACTTGTCTTTTGTCCCTTTAGTGGACATGGCTTTTCGGCAGCCGGACACTTTAGGATACTGTTGGTCAATTGCCCTGAACCCCTTGACCGTGGTATTTCCTCCCCTTCTCCATGAGGGAGAAGGGGCCGGGGGATGAGGGCTGAACTCGATTTCGCCAACAGTATCCTTTAGTGTCTGGTGGCGCAAACCGACAATCTGCCTCCTTCACCGGAACGGCCTCATGCTGCTTGTCTTCGCCCCCTAATTTGAAATGCACCCGCGCGGCATGGTTGCGGGATCGCTCAGGCTGTGTTATGTTGGGCGTGCTGTCAGCCGATGAGCATGAATGAACCCAACTGATGAAGCCCGTGATCTTGTGCCTGTGTACCGATTGTCCCAACACCCGCGTGAGCGCTGTGTGGCTTGTGGCTGCGTCGCTGTAGACGCATCGGCATATGAAGGTTTCAAGCCCTGACACAGCGTGTCGGGGCTTTTTGTTTCGGTGGGGTTCACTGGCTGCGCCGATGACAGCCGAATCGATCTGACTGCCGCCTCAAGCGGCTAGTGTCCAGTTTGCGGACAAGGAGAAACGAGCGTGAAACGACAGACAGTGTTGGTCATCCTGGGGCTGCTGCTGGCCCTGATTCTATCTGTGCCCGCGCTGGCCGCCGGGCCGGTCTACAAAGACCTGCCTGACCTGGGCGGTCGGGAAGTGGTCTTCGCCGTCGAGAATCTGTACCCGCCCTTCCAGTTCGAGGACTCGGAGACAGGGCTGGCGATTGGCTACGAATACGACTTCATTGCCGAGCTGGCGCGCCACCGCAGGGGCCGCCTGGCCTGCGATCCCGCGCTCGCCTCGCTGCGCGTCTCGGGCATGTATCCGCTGGACGATACCGACCGCGTGCTCGACATGCTGGTGCGCACCCAGCCCGTC
>JAEUQZ010000570.1 GCA_016788965.1 Anaerolineae bacterium
CGGAATCGTCGAGGTATGCCCCTGCACCACCATCCCCAGCGAATCGCCGACCAGCAGCGCCGTCGCCCCGGCCGCTTCCGTCAGAAACGCGCTCGTTGCATCATAGGCCGTCAGAACCGCGATCTTCTCGCCCGCGTCCGTCATCTTCTGAAAATCACGCACCGTGATTCGCATCATGTCCTCCTTGCGTCAGGACGTTTTGCAGGGTTTCGATGGATTGCCCACGTGATTCCACCAACGGCAGCGTGTGCAGCGCCAGTTGGCGGTAGAGATCGTTCAGCGCCGGATCGAACCGCTCCAGAACGCGCAGATGCGTCATGACCGTCCCTACATCGCCCCGCGCCAGCGGGCCGGTCAGCGCATCCGGCAGCCCGCGTTCCTCAATATTGCGGATCGTGCCGTCGAGCAGCCGCCCCAGCGCCCGATCCGCCGTAGTGCGATCCGTTCCCAGGCTGCTCAATATCCGCTGGCCGATGCTGTACAGCGTGACCGTATAGTTGCTGGTGAAGACCAGTGCCGCATGATACAACGCTTTCTGCCCCGGCCCGATGTTCATTTCGACACACCCCAGGTCGTGTACCAGATCGACCAGCCAGCCGCGCAGACGCACATCCTCGGCCTCGACCGCCATGACCGCCCCCGCCAGGTTCGCTCGTGATGCCGCTTCCCCGGCAAACGCAAAGGCCGGATGCAAACTGCCCACCATCGCCCCTCGTTCGGCCAACTGCTCCAGTACCGAGGCGTCCAGCGAACCAGACGTATGGACAACGCCCTTCCGTCCCAGATGCTCCGACCGGGCGAGCCTTTCGGCCACCACTCGCACCGCATCGTCTGGAACGGTCACGAAAATCAGATCGGCAGCCGCAGCGACCGCCTCGCCTGAATCGACCACCTTCGCATCGACAGCCGCGCCCAACTGCGCCGCGCTTGCTGTCGACCGGTTGTAAACCGCCGCGATCTGGACGCCGCTCGCGTACCATAGACGCGCCAGGGTACTCCCGACTTTACCTGTTCCGATGAAACCGAGGCGCGGTCTATCATCCATGATGGATACTCATTGAGGAGCCAGCGGAGTCGCCGTCGGAATCGGTTCGCTGATCGTGATGTTCACCCGGCAGGCCGACTGCATAGCGGTGTTGATGTCGAATACCGCCAGGCGAAACTGGTACTCGCCCGGAGTATAAAACGAAGGGACGAACTGCCCCAACTCCCCAGTTTCGACGACAGGTTGAGTGTACTCTCCGATGACGGCGTAATTTCCCTGCGTGGATGGGCCGCTGATTTCGAAGCGGTAGAACGAAAAGTTATCGGTGTACGCCGTCCCCACGATCCGAATCGGCTCGAAAACCAGCATCCCGTTTGCCGGAATCTGAAGAGTCGCCCCCGGTTCATCACATCCATCAATAGGTGGCGGATTCGGCAGGATCGTCCCGACCGGCGTCGGCGTCAGCGTCGGCGTCGCCTGCACACGAACCAGTTCCTCGCCGCCGATCTGTACCCCACTGGCATCAATGGGCGAATTATCGAAATTCACGGGCGCGGGCGTCGCCGTCGCAAAACTACCATCCTGCTGAGTCGTTTGTGCCAGCGCCACCGTGGAAACCTGTGCCTCCGCTCGCAGCGTCGGAGCCACCACCTGTTGAATCCCCAGAATGACCAACCCGGCCTCGATGAGCAGGATGAAGAAGGTGACTGCATTCGCCTGGCGAAAGCGGTAAAAATCCCGTTCCAGTTCAAAGTGCGTGGCCCGGATTTCACGACGCGCAGCAGCCCACCGCCGCCACATGAGCAGCAGTCCCACCCCGATCAGGATGTACAGACCGGTAGCTGTTTGCTCGATGAAGTAAACCAGGGCGGTCATAATGCTCGGACGACACCTCGTAGAATCGCGGTCAACCTCGGAACCAGCACCGCCCCCGCATCCAGCACTTCCTGATGGCTGGTATCCATCACCGCATCCACACTATCGATGCACTCGTTGGTAATTCCCGATATCGCCAGCACCCGCATTCCCGCGTGCCGCGCCACCAGAACCTCATGCACCGTAGACATGCCCACCGCATCCGCGCCGCACAACCGCAGCATCCGAATCTCCGCCGGAGTCTCGAAGGTCGGCCCCGCCAGACAGACATACACCCCCTCATGCAGCCTAATGCCCTGCCCCGCCGCCGAGTCCCGCGCCAACTGCCGCAGCTCCACGTCATACGTATGCACCATCCCCACGAACCGCGGCCCAAATCGCGCTTCATTCGGCCCCATCAGCGGATTGTTCCCCGCCATCCCTGCAAAGTTGATGTGGTCGTTGAACAGCATCAGATCGCCCGTCCGGTAGCCCCGGTTCAGGCCGCCTGCGGCGTTGGTCAGAATGACCGTCGGCGTCCCCAATAGGTGCATGATCCGAATGGGAAAGGCCACCTGTTGCGGCGTGTACCCCTCATAAAAGTGCGCCCGCCCCTGCTGCGCGACCA
>JAEUQZ010000571.1 GCA_016788965.1 Anaerolineae bacterium
GGCAGGAGCACCAACCCCTGTTTGAAGCGATCAACGAAGAGATGTTGTTCTGGATGAATGCCGGCCAGCCCACGGAAGAACAGCTAAAGGAAGAAGGCAAAAAATATCACGGCATGTACCATGACCTGGTGAATGAACTGCTGAACTGGGCGGAGGCGGGCCAATGACCGGGACACTCCTGCTTTCGATTGTCGGGATCGGGCTGGTGGACAGCATCAACCCGTCGCTGTTCATCGCCCAGTTGTATCTGCTGACGACAGTGCGCCCGGTTCCGCGCGTGCTGAGCTATATCGCCGGCGGGGTGCTGGCTTATTTTATCGGCGGCGTCCTGATACTGACCGGGGCGCGGACGGTCATCCACGACTGGTTGGCGCAGGCGTCGCCAACCCTGCTGTACGGATTGCAGCTTGTGGCCGGGCTGTTGTTCCTGGGGTTCGGACTGTGGTTCAAGGTCGATGATTCAGCCCCGGCGGTACGCAAACCGCGCTCGCTGACGCTGATCAGCAGTTTCGTGTTGGGGATCGTCGTCATCGGGAATGAGGTCACGACGGCGCTGCCGTACTTCGTCGCCATCGAGCAGATCGCCCAGGCGAAGATGGCGCTGTCACAGAACCTGCTGGCACTGCTGCTCTATAACGTGGTGTTCAGTCTGCCCCTGTTCGCCTTTCTGCTGATCTTCCTGCTGTTCCGGCAGCAGTGGGCCGGCATCATCGAGCGCATCAATCAGACCATTCAGCATTGGATGCCGCGCCTCATGAAATGGCTGGCGGTGATCTTCGGCATCGGACTGACCTTGAACGCGACAGTGTTCCTGCTGACCGGCATGCCGCTGCTCTGAGGGACTGCGCCGAAACGCTCACCCCTTCGGCATCCGTATCCAGAACACCGAGCCGCCCTCTGCCGGGCACTCGACCCCGACCTCGCCGCCCTGAAGCTGGATCAGGTGCTTGACGATCCACAAGCCCAGCCCAGTGCTGTGTTCCCCAGCCGTCGGCCGTGGGCTGAGCTTCCCGAACGGCGTGAACAGCCGCGACCGCTCCCCTTCAGGGATGCCGGGGCCTTGATCGGCCACCGCCACCGTCACCATCTCCCCGTTGGCCTCCGACCAGACCCGCACCATCGTATGCAGCGGGCTGTATTTCACCGCGTTGCTGATCAGATTGCCGAGCGCCTGCTGGAACCGCGCCGCGTCCGCCTGGATCACCGCCGTCCCGTCCGCCGCGTCGATGTGGATGTCCTTCTTGGCCGCATGCGGCTGGTACAGCGTCAGCAGGCTGTGCAGTACCTTGTCCAGCGACACCGCCTCCAGCTTGATGGCGATCTGCTGCGTATTCATCGCCGCCGTGTCCAGGAAATCCTCGATCACCATCCGCATCGAGTCGACCGACTCGTCCAGCGCGTCCATCAGTTCCCCCGCTTCGGGAACCCGTTCCTCGAACCGCCGGAACAGCGCCGAGAGCATCACGATGTTCGTCAGCGGCCCCTTCAGATCGTGCGAGGCGATCCGCAGCAGCCGGTCGCGCATCTCCTGCGCCGCTTCCAGGTTGGCGATGACCGCCTTGCGCTCATCCTGCAATTGCTTGAGCGCCACCTGCGTCTGCACCCGCGCCAGCATCACGTCCACATCGAACGGCTTGGTGATGTAATCGTTCGCCCCGGCGGAAAGTCCCGTCGCCACATCGTGCGCGTCCGCCAGCGCCGAGACCAGGATGATCGGTATCTCCGTCAGCCCCATCTCCTGGCGCATCCGCCGGATCACCTGATAGCCGTCCATCTCCGGCATCATGATGTCCATCAGCACCAGATCGACGCGCGTCTGCTCCAGGATCGCCAGCGCCGTCGCCCCGTTCGGCGAACACACCACGCGGTAGACGCTCCCCAGCAGCCGCTGCACCAGCAGCAGATTTCGGGGTTCATCGTCCACGGCCAGAATCACCGGGCGGGCGTCGAGGTCAGTCATGATGGCACTTCCTGCACGAGCGTCGTACATCCCTACTATTCCATCTTATATGGGAAAGCTGTAATGCTTGCCTTTAGAAATGATGGGACTGTCGGAGCTATTCCGGCGGGATCAGCGGGGTGATCTGCGCGATCAGAGCGGGGATTTCGGTCTGTACAGCGTGAGCAGCAGCGCCGTGTCACTCCGCATAGATGACCCTTGCTGAGTCGAGGATGCTCCGGCGGCGCAGATAGTTGCGGCTCGCTTCGACCGCGCTCCGGTCGATCAGGTCTGCCTTGCGACCGAAGAGCGCTTCCAGTTCGTCCCCCATCTGCACCAGATCGGCCAGCGTATACCGCCGTCCCTCCTGGAACTCCACCAGCACATCCACATCGCTCTCGGCGCTGAAATCCGCTCGCAGGATTGAACCGAACAGCGCCAACTCGCGTACCTGCCACTTCTGGCAGTACGCGCGGATCGCCTCCATCGGCACAGGGATCGGGGTGATGACTGCCTCGGTCATGGGCT
>JAEUQZ010000572.1 GCA_016788965.1 Anaerolineae bacterium
TTTAGCGGTGAGAAAAAGTACCGGGAGCGCGATGAAGCGTGGATCACGGCGCAGTTGCCGGCACAACGTGATCCCGTCTATACCCGGCATCATGATATCCAGAATCAAAATGCTCGGAACCCTGCGCTCCAAGTCTACCAACGCCTCCGCCGCCGAACGAGCCAGCCCGATCTCGAATGCTTCTCGTTGCAGGAATCGCCCGACGGTGTCCAATACTTCAGGATCATCGTCCACGGCCAGAATGTACGTCATGTCACTATCCCTCCTCGGTTGATGGGTAGCTTCACGGTGAAGCGAGCGCCCTCCCCCGGCACACTGCTCACCGAAATTGTGCCGCCCACGCGCTCGGCCGTCTGGCGGCAGATGTGTAGACCCAATCCAGTTCCTTCACCCGGTGGTTTGGTGGTGAAGAAGGGTTTGAATATGTCCTGGATAATGCGCTCCGGTATCCCCGGCCCATTGTCCCAAACCATCACTTCAATGACTTCTTCTGCTGATTTGTGTGAAGCGCTGATCCCGATCTGGCCGTCCTCGCGCCCCATCAGCGCATCATGCGCGTTGAGCAGCAGATTCAGCCAGATATCGTCAAGCTGTCCCTGCCCCGCCCATACTGGTGGCAGCAGATCTTCAGGGAGGCTTGCCACGATGCGAATGTGATCCCGCTCGATATGTCCCTTGACCAGCGAGAGGACCCCCTGAATCGTATCCACCACGTCGATCCGTTCCGGCGGTGCTTCAGGGTCATCTGGCCGTGAAATCGCCAGCAGTCGTCGCGCCACACCCGAAGCCCGTTTCCCCGCCCGGTGAATGGCTTGCAGAGATTGGTAATTCTGCGAGTCCGGAGATTCGTCCAGCAGCATCATCTCCGAGTCCACCATGATCGTCGTCAACGGATTGTTGATCTGATGGGCGACCGCTGCCGCCAGTTCGCCCATCGCGCTCAATCGCGCCGTCTGCACCAGGCGCTCTTGCGTTTCTTTGAGTTCGATCAGGCTGCGTTCCAGGTGATGAAACAACCGCGCGTTGTCCAGCGCCGTCGCCGCCTGTGCCACCACCGCCCGCGCCATATCGATATCGCGCTGCCCGAACGTCCGGCTGCGCCGCGTATCTCCGACCAGAACGATCCCTTGCGGCTTGCCTCGCTGGATGAGCGGCAGTCCAATGACGGAGCGACATTGCGTCTGGTCTAGCAGAGTCCGAATACCGGGCGTAGGTTTGGCATCTCCGCTGCGGACAATGACCACCTGTCCCTCGATAGCCTCGACCAGATCGGGAAAGCGCTTCATATCCAGCACCGGCTGAAGTGGTTGCAGCCACACCGCCGTTCCCGACGAAACCTGAACATTCAGCGTTTGGTGATCCGGAGCCACGATGGCAACTTCGCCCCACGCCGCGCCGGCCATCTGAACGACATTGTCCAGAATACGAAACACACCTTTAGGCTTCGATTGGTTGCCCTGGCTGGACAGCATCGCCAGCAGTTCGATTGTCATCAACTGAATGCGGTGAATCGTCTCGATGTCCAGCAGCCGTTCAGGAGGCACGATATAGTAGAAAAGCACGACACCCAGCAGCGTCTCCCCGCCCACGATAGGCACAGTCTGAAGGGTATCCAGGCCATATCGCGCCAGAAGCTCCATCTCCCCTGTTCCGGGCGCATCCGCGCGGCGTAGGGCAAACCCCGTCTGGTCATCCAGCGAACGCTGCAAACCACCCATCCGCGCCAGATCGATCACGGGCCCCTGTGTCTGCGGCCAGACCGCCTGGAGTCGCCGACCCAGAGTTTCCAGTTGATTGGCTTCCCGATTCCACGCATAAATGAAAACCGAGTTGGCATTGCCCACCCGCATCAGTTGGTCGCAGATGCTTGGCAGCGTCGTTTCCAGCGCCAGCGACGAGTTCAGCTTCTGGCTGGCTTCCACCAGCATTTGCAGTTCTTTTGCCCGTTGGAGCGTCTCTTCATGATTACGCGCGTTCTCGATTGCCACAGCCGCAAACGAAGCCAGATTTTGCAGCAGGTCTTGATGCCGCGCGTTGAAGGTCGCATCCGTCGTCTTGTTGTTGACCCCCAGAACGCCGGTCACCCGCCCTTCATAGATGATCGGCACATACAGCAGTGCGTTGACCAGATACTCCGTCTTGACCTTCAGCGGCCCCTGCGCTCCGATCAGAACCGGTTGTCCCGTGCCGTATACCCGCCCAGCCAGCGTGTCTTCAGTGCGAATCCGGAAGTTCCGCGCGACTTCAACATCGATCCCAACCTTGGCCCGTAAGTAGAGCTGCCCCCCATCCTCGTCCGGCAGCAGGATCATGCCTTCTTCGGCATTCGTCAGCCGCCGCGCCGCCTCGACCACCCGGTTCAGCACCTCGCTGAGGTCAAGCACCTCGGTGAGCGACTTGCTCAAGTCGAACAATGTCTGAACTTCGTCCGACCACTCCGGCAGTGCTGCCACTGCGGGCACAT
>JAEUQZ010000573.1 GCA_016788965.1 Anaerolineae bacterium
CAATCCAGATCGCGCTCGTACAGCGCCGGCTGCGCTGTGTAGAAGTGGTTGATATCGCGCATCCAGCGCTGCAAACCCTGGTGCGTCGGCAGATCGAGCAGCATCCAGTCCAGTTCGCGGGCTTCACTCCATTCGCGCCACTGACCGAATTCCTGCCCCATGAAGTTGAGCTTTTTGCCGCTGTGGGTGTACTGGTAGCCGTAGAGTACGCGCAGCGTGGCGAATTTCTGCCACCAATCCCCAGCCGCCTTGTTGATGAGCGCGCCCTTCAGGTGGACGACTTCATCGTGCGACAGCGACAGCACGAAGTTCTCGTTGAAGGCGTAGAACATCGAGAAGGTGATCTGGTTGTGGTGGTAACGGCGGTAGATCGGGTCTCTTTTGACGTATTCGAGCGTATCGTGCATCCAGCCCATGTCCCATTTGAAGGTGAAGCCCAGCCCGCCGACATACACCGGCCGCGACACCATCGGCCAGGCCGTCGATTCCTCGGCGATCATGACCGTGCCAGGGCATTCCGAATGGACGATGCTGTTGACCTCGCGCAGGAATTCGATGGCGTCCAGGTTTTCCCGCCCGCCGAACTTGTTGGGAACCCAGCCATCCGGCTGCCGCGAGAAATCCAGGTAGATCATCGACGAGACCGCATCCACCCGCAGGCCGTCGATGTGGTAGTGCTTGAGCCAGAACAGCGCGTTGGAGATCAGGAAGTTGCGGACTTCGTTGCGCCCATAATTGAAGATGAGCGTGCCCCAGTCCGGGTGCTGACCCTGGCGCGGGTCTTCATGCTCGTAAAGGTGCGTGCCGTCGAAGTAGCTCAGGGCGTGGCCGTCTTTGGGGAAGTGCGCCGGAACCCAATCCAGGATCACGCCGATGTGGTTCTGGTGGCAGGCATCGATGAAATACATGAAGTCAGCCGCCGATCCGAAGCGGCTGGTCGGGGCATAGTAGCCCGTGACCTGGTAGCCCCACGAGGCATCCAGCGGATGCTCGGCGACGGGCAGCAGCTCGATGTGGGTGAAGCCCATATCCTTGACGTAGCCGACCAGTTGGTCGGCCATCTCTCGGTAGCTCAGGAACGTCCCATCCGGCCGCCGCTTCCATGACCCCAGATGCACCTCGTAGATCGACATCGGCGAGTTCAGCGTGGTGGGCACATCTCGTTTGGCGCGGGCTTCCATCCAGGCCGAATCGTTCCACTGGTACGAATTGATGTCGGCCACGACCGAGGCATTGCGTGGGCGCATCTCCGAGCCAAATCCGTAGGGATCGGACTTCTCGATCTGGAAGCCGTGGAAGCGCGACTTGATGTGGTAGCGGTAAACCTCCCCCACGCCGATGCCGGGGATGAACAGCTCCCAGAAGCCGCTCTCCCCGACCGGGCGCATCGGATACACGCGGGCATCCCAGCCGTTGAAGCTGCCGATGATGCTGGCCCGCAGCGCGTTCGGCGCCCACAGGGCAAAGGCCACGCCGGAGACTCCTTCCAGTTCACACAGATGCGCGCCGAGCTTTTCGTAGCTGTAGAGGTGCTTGCCCTCGCGCAGCAGATAGACATCCATCTCCCCGAAGCGCGACGGGAAGGCATACGGGTCGCCCGCCGTGAACTCCTGTCCATCCGCCCCGCGGATGGCGAAGTGGTAGCTGCCCGCCGGCCAGTCGCCCTCCGCCGAGACCTCGAACAGGCCTTCCTCGCGCACCTTGCCCATCTCCAGCCGCTCGCCCGTACTCGCCCGCACCAGCGCGACCGCCGAAGCTCCCGGCCGCAGCGTGCGGATGGTCACGCGGCCTTTCTTCTCCGCGTGCGGGCCGAGGATTTGTTCCGGCGCGCCGTGGGTTCCATTGACGAGGGCATACACCGCATCGGGATGAATCGTCGCTGCCATATCTACCTCTTCGCTTAGGATCGATCAGTCCGGCAGAATGCGCCTATTGTAGAAGATGTTCCCGCATTGGGCGAATGGGGACCTGGGTACAGCTTGCGAGTCGGTGGAAATTCAGCCCTACCATTGGATTCGTGCCGCAGTTTCAGCGAATCACGGATTTTATTCGCTTCATCCCCAAGTCCTCTCCCTCGGTAGAGGCGTGATTGCTGGCCCAACAAGTCTGTGCCAGAAGGCGCCGGTCGAAGCAGGCGTAAGTCTGCCATTTGCTGACACAGCCTCGTCCACTGAACGGATCGCCACGGGAAGAAAACGTGGTTTTGTGGCGGAGTTGGCGGCAATGGCGTCAGTGCCGTCAGTGCCAGCAAAGCTGGTAGCCTTTAGCTTTTAGCTGATAGCCAGACCAAAAAAGTTAATAGTTGATAGTTTATAGTTGGTGGAAAAATGCGATGATAGATGAGAAACGATAAGAATGAGAAGAATGAGAATGCGAGAATCCTGAGTATTGTCGGAAATGTCGTCAGTGTCGTCAGTGTCGTCAGTGTCGGACGGTCAAATCGGCACAAATGGCGGCAATTT
>JAEUQZ010000574.1 GCA_016788965.1 Anaerolineae bacterium
CCTGCGCGAGCGCCGGCGGGGGAGTCCATCCGAAGCGACCTGCCAAGCGGAGGCGATCTCCTGGTGGGGTATACAGGAGCAGGATGGCACGCTCGGCCTGGGCGATCCGCGCTGCCAACTGGCAAACCGAGTCGAACAGGGATGATGGCTGGTCAGCGGTCAGGAGCTGCTGGGCAAGCTGCTTGATCTGGCGGAGGATATCATCCTGCCGGGCGGCAGCGGTGTTCGCGCCGCGCTGCTGAAGCCAGAGCGCGACGATTCCGATCAGCACCGCCAGTGCCAATCCCAAAGCCAGCAGCGAGCTGCTCCAGTCTGGACGCAGCCACAGCCCAACGAATACGACAGCAGCCAACGCGATCAGCGCGGTGACGAATCGCCAGGTAAAGCGGCTCCATTGCCTGGCTGCTGGCAGGGGTTGTCTATCAGGTAATGACGAGCGCATAGGTGCGACAACGCAATGTCATTGAAACCGGATTCAAAGGCTTTCCAAACGTTGATGAAACAATGAATCGACAATGCTCCTCAACGTTTGAAATATACCATACGAATAGAGGTCTTACCATTGAAATGGGTATAGATTACGTTGAGACTTGTTAGGGCGAACCCACTCAAAAACTGAACACCCCAAGCCCAGCAGCCAGAATCCGACGAATGCCCAACGATCCCAGATGGGGATGGCATCGCCAACCCCGAAGAGCGCATGGGCTAACAAGCCTGCGCCGACCGCCGCCGCGATCCGCCGGGCGGGGGTATCCCCGCGCCGGTAGATGTGCCAGAGCAGGGCGATCACTGTGGCCGCCAGCGCCCCGGCCCACAGCCAACCGGGCAGGCCCAGGTCGGTTCCGATCTGGAGGAATTCGTTGTGGGTGTGGGGGATGATGGGCAGGCCGGGAATCTCGACGGGGTAGAGTTCGCGGACACGGGCATCACGAAACATGTTGAGTCCCACGCCGAAGAGGGGATGGTCGCGGATGATCGTCCAGGCGTTGTCCCAGAGCGCCAATCGTCCCGCCGTGCTTTCGCTGTCCCAATCCTGACGGTCGCTGCGCTGTTCCGGGGCAAACGCGCCCTGGATGAGCAGGATTTCCAGGATGCCGACGGCAA
Organism: Anaerolineae bacterium; assembly: GCA_016788965.1. Taxonomy (GTDB): domain Bacteria; phylum Chloroflexota; class Anaerolineae; order Aggregatilineales; family Phototrophicaceae; genus CFX2. The sequence goes on from JAEUQZ010000574.1 coordinate 1,105, forward strand.
TCAGCATCCCCCAGGCAGCGGCGCGGTTCCGCCAGGAGAGGATCACCAGGGGAACCAGGAGCGCCAGCGCGACCAGCGTTCCGGCAATGGCAAAGCGGCTCTGCCCCAGGATCAGCGCCAGGAAACCAGCGGCAAAGGCCGCGCCAAAGCCCCAACGCCAGAGCCGCCGCCGGGTCGCCAGCGCCAATCCCGCCGACAGCGGGACTGCCCAGGCGAGGATTCCCGAAAGCTCATTTGCGTTAAAGCCCTCCGCCGCATCCGGGAAGGCCGTGAAGCGCGGCAGCCGCTCGGTGATGAAGGCAAGCTGAAGGCTCTTGGCGTTCCACTGCACGGCTGTGAGACCCAGGAAGCTGACCAAGAGCGTGAGCGCCAGCGTGGTATGCAGGACCGCATCGATGCGCCCGCTGTGGCGCACCGAATCGACGAAGGCCAGACTGAGGGCGATGCCCATGACCGGACGGCCGAGCATCATCAGGCCGCGGGTGAAGGGTGGCTGCGTTGGATCGAGGCCGGCCGCCCAGACATTGAGGGCAGCCAGCAGCAAGAAGGCGATGTAAAGGGCATCCAGCGGGGAGCGCGCCCACAACCGCCGATAGACCACCCAGCGGGCGGCCATGAACAGCGGCAGCCCCCAACAGAGGATCAACCAGGGATCACGCGCTGGGCTGCGATAGAAGAAGGTGACGAGCATGGCAGCCAGCCAAAGCGGTTCCAGGCGGAGAAACCAGCGAAAGGCTGGCAGGACTTTTGGTGTCACGGTTGGTTTCAGGGTGGCCTCTCTCGCATTATGTAGTAAAATTGTCTGGTTATCACAATGTCAGTACAATCTGCCAACAGACCTATTGCGGGTTGCAACAAAGCGTGGTAACATCTGCCCAGTAGGGTACGTAATAATTGGCAATCTCTATCAGGTGTAGTACGCAGAATGACACACGAACTCATCACACAGGTCTCGATGGAGAGTTTCAAGCAGCGATCAAAAGGTCGTAAGTTCATCCTACTGTACCCCTGGACCAGCTACAAAACACTCTTCTTAAGTCATTTCTTATCCAATGATCGTAATGGCCTACTCTACTATCGAATCGCCGATGAGCAATCTACTCTGCAATCGTGTCTGCGTGGCATGGTTCAGGAATTCGAAACTACACTGAGCGGCTTTGGCAAAAATCTCAAGGCGGCGCTGAGCAGCCGCAAAGTCACTAAATGGAGCGAGGCGCTGGCGGCCGATCTGGGCGCGTATCATTCGCGTTCGGTGATGTTGTATATCGATGAGCTGGATCGAATTCCGTTCGACGATGATTTCAACCGGTTCATCACCAGCCTGGCCGATGCCCTGCCCGCGCATGTTCA
>JAEUQZ010000575.1 GCA_016788965.1 Anaerolineae bacterium
CGTCACTGCGGCCTCGCTCACCCTGCAAACCTATGAAACCGTCGTGCCCGAATTGAGCCAGGAACTGCTCTACGACCGGCTCGCCCTCTGAATCTTTCCGCGACATTGCCCGCAAAAGAAACGGGGCGCAGTCTCGGCTGCGCCCCGTCCGTTTGTGATGGCCTGCTTTCGGCAGACCTCTTGAGAGCTTAGCCTGGATCGCGGCGGTAGATGGCCCTGGCTCCGTCGGCCTCGCCGACCTGTGAATTGTAGGTGACGCAGCCGGATGTGCCACACTGAATGGTGAACCAACCAGTGGTGCTGATGAGCGGCTGGAACAGGTGAACTCCCATGATGAGCAGCGCCGCCGCCACGGCAATGGATGAACGTATCCGCAGCATGATGATCTCCTCCCCAATAAGCACTGTCGATGAGTACCGTTACAATGACTACCCTGATTGTAATCTAAGTTGAGCTATTACGTGGATAAAGATACGAAAAAGTTTCGTAAATTCCCCGGCATACCGGTGCGGTATTCTGACGAGTCTGCGCCGAGAAATAAATCGCGCGTATCGGGTTGGATACGCGCGATTCCGAGAAGAAAAATCCGGCTGCATGGGCAGCGCTTATTGTGACCAGCCTACCCGAAATCGTCTGAATTCATCAATAAAGGAAGAACGAAGAATACGTAAAAACCGCAGCCGCAGCCGTTTCCATTGACGTTTGACGCTGCTCAGGCGACTCTCATCCAATTCTGACATTCGCTGGGTATAGTAGGCGCAGTTGGCTGCGTCTGTACAGATGTTGAAGCACAACGGATTGGAGTATGACAGCACATGGTCAATGACTCTCTGGTAGAAATTCAGACCCTCGGCGAAGAGCTGCATCTACTCTATCGCCTGGCCGGTAAGCAGCACCTCACCCAGGAGCAGTTGGACCGGCTCCACACCATCGAAGCGCGTCTTCCGATGCTCTGGGACGCGCACCGCCGTGAACTGGCGTCCAGCCGTCGCCCGATTCCGTACAAGGAGACTTTCCGCCGGATCGCCTGATCGGGTCGGAGTCTCTCTTCAACGCCATCAAGATCGAGTGTGGGCGGGGCTGATACCCCGCCTGCATGATTCTACGGCCCGTTTCACCGCCGTCTTTCCCCTCGAATATTGCAAAGAAATCAAATGTTGAATCGCGCTTAAAACATTCCAATCGATGAGCGGCCTCAGTAGAATGAATGCCTGCGACATTGACCGAGTCATCGAGGTGTGTTTCAAGCCATCATGCACATTGGTTTCATCTACAACATCGCCACCGAAGAACTCCTGCGCGAATACCCGGAGCAGACCGTGCGCGACGCCGATACGCCGGAGACCATCGCGGTCGTCCGCGCGGCGCTGGAAGCGGGCGGGCACACCGTCACTGGCCTGAACGCGGATCGCCATCTGCCCCGCATCCTGACCGAATCACACTTCGATATCATCTTCAACATCGCCACCGGAGTCTGGGGAGAAACCCGGCAGGCCCACGTCCCGGCCATGCTGGAATACCTGCGGATTCCCCATACCGGTTCCGGCGTGCTGGGTGAATCGCTGTGCCATCACAAGCCCGAAACCAAGATGGTCTTCCAGGCGCATGGACTGCCGACCGCGCCGTTCCAGGTCTTCCACACGGCTGAAGACGCGCTGAACCCGGCGCTGCGCTTCCCCCTGATCGTCAAGCTGACCAGCGAGGGAGCCAGCATGGGGCTGGATTACAACTCCGTGGTCTACACCGAAGCCGAGATGCGTGCCCAGGTTCAGAAGCTGATGACCTACTACCAGTCGGCGGTCATGGTCGAAGAGTATATCGACGGGCGCGAATTCACCGTAGGGGTGCTGGGGAACTCGCCCCCATATGCGCTCCCCGTGGCCGAACTCGAATTCTTTGGCCGACTTCCCATCCGTCTCGACCAGATCGATGACGCCCACGTCGCCCCGCTCATGCAGGCTACCGGGCGCGATCTGGAAATCATCGAGATGGAAAGCCGCTCGAATGTGCCCGCCAACCTGCCGCCTGAATTGGAAACGCGAATCCAGCAGTTGGCGGTAGCGGCGTTCCAGGCGCTGCACTGCCAGGATTGGGCGCGGGTCGATCTGCGGATGGATCGAGACGGCTGCCTCTACCTGCTGGAGGTCAACCTGAATCCCGGAATCGACCCGGAGTATATCTTCCCACGCTGCGCCTTCGCCGCCGGCTGGAGCTTCGAGCAGCTCATCAACACCATCTTGCAGCACGGCATCGACCGCTATCCGCACCTGAGCGGCCGCGGCGAGGCCAACCCCCATATGCGAACCTACCTCGGCTCGCTGGCCGTGGATCGGAGCAATGGAGCGCAGTCCAACCCATAGAGGAATTCCCCGCGCGGCGCTATGCTTGAGGAAATCAGCATCCTCATCGCCGGAGGTCAACGATCATGTCCCTCTCGGAT
>JAEUQZ010000576.1 GCA_016788965.1 Anaerolineae bacterium
GGGACAGCAGAACGGATCGCTGGTCGATGACGGTCTGCCCATGTTGCCTGGGCGGGTGTCTTGTTGCGGAAATGGCGGCAATTTCGGCAATTGCGGCAGTTGCGGAACGGCGATTCTGCGGCAACGTCCTTACATGCAAGGCAAGCTCGTTGCAGTTGTTGCAGTCGGTGCAGTTGCAACTGCGCGATTCTGGCAACAACGATAGGATGCGACATTCGCGTTTGATAGGTTGTGAAGGTGCGGCGGGAGTATCCCCTCCCCCGGCCCCTCCCCGCTTCGCAAGGAGGGGAGTCAAGCGCCGTGATTACAGGGTAGCACAAAATGGGGCGGTTAGGGTGACATTTTGTCTACTGTTGCGCCATATAATCGGAGTGAAGAAGAAATTCCACCACAGAGGCACAGAGGACACAGAGGAATACGGAGGGGTGAGGTTGCGGAAAGCGTGACGGCGCTATAGAGTTGTCGCATGACTCATCCGTGATAGGCTTCGGAGCCGCCGCCATGACGCTCACCCCGCAGGAATTCGTTCAACGCTGGCAGAACACAACCCTGGGCGAACGCCAGAGCTACCAGATTCATTTCCTGGAATTGTGCGAGATGCTGGGGCAGGAGAAGCCCTCCGCCGACGGGATCGACTCGCGGGGGAAGGTGTACGCCTTCGAGTACGGGTTAAAGAAAGATGCGGGCGGGCAGGGATTCGCGGATGTGTTCTATGATGGGCACTTCGCCATCGAGTACAAGGCTCCGGGCAAGTACAAAGACCTGAAGGAAGCCTACCAGCAGCTTCTGCAATACCGGGAGCGGCTGAACAACCCGCCGCTGCTGATCGTCACCGACATTGCCACCTGGGAAATCCACACGAACTGGCCGAACACCGAGAAAAAGGTTTACCGCTTCAGCAATGCGGAGATTGCCAACCGCGCCTCGGTGTCGAAGCTGCTGCGCGACCTGTTTGAAGCGCCGGAACGACTGCACCCCGACCGCAACTCGGCGCAGGTGACGACCGACGCGGCGCAGGTGTTCCACGTGATCGCCGAGGACATGCGGCGGGAACTGGAATCGCCCGCAGAGCGGATCGCGCATTTCCTGACCAAGCTGGTGTTCTGTCTGTTCGCCGAAGATGTGAACCTGCTGCCGACGGCGCCGAACAGCGCCAAAGGCATCTTCGCGGAAATCGTGGAGCGCACCTACCGGGAGCCGAGCCGCTTCATCCGGTACGCGGCGGAATTGTTCGAGGCGATGGCGAACGGCGGGGAGGTGATGTTCCAGAAAATCCCGTACTTCAATGGGACGCTGTTCGAGGATGTGCAGGTGGAGGCGGTCTCGCCAGAGGCGCTGGGGACGCTGCTGGACGCGGCCAAACTGAACTGGGAGTCGGTGGAGCCGGCGATCTTCGGGACGCTGTTCGAGCGCAGCCTGGACCCCAGCAAGCGGGCGCAGTTGGGGGCGCACTACACCAGCCGGGAGGACATTCTGCTGATCGTCGAGCCGGTGCTGATGCAGCCACTGCGCCGGGAATGGGCGGCGATCCAGGCCGAGGCCGCGCCGATCCGCGCGGCGCTGGATACGGCGGGGACGCCGCGCGAACGCATCCAGTACGGCAAACAGCTTGAGGCGCTGCGGGAACGGATGCTGAAGCGGCTGCGGGAGATCAAGGTGCTTGATCCGGCCTGCGGCAGTGGGAACTTCCTGTATGTGTCTTTGCAACTGCTGATGGACATGGAGAAGGCGGTCATCAACGATCCGCTGTTCGCCGGGCTGACGCTGGCGCTGCCGGAGGTGCATCCCCGGCAGATGTACGGAATCGAGGTCAACCCGATTGCCCACGATCTGGCGAGCATCGTGGTGTGGATCGGGTACATCCAGTGGCGGCAGAACAACGGCTACGCGACGCTGACACGGCGCGAGCCGATCCTGGAGGCGCTGCGGGACAACATCCGGCAGATGGACGCGATTATGACGCCGGAAGGCACAGAACCGGACTGGCCGAAAGTCGATGTGATCGTGGGCAATCCGCCGTTTTTGGGCGGCAAGAAGATGCGTGGTGAACTAGGGGATTCGTATGTTGATGCTGTCCGCGGAATATATGGGACGCGCATCCCGGCCTTTTCGGACTTGGTATGTTATTGGTTCGAGAAAACCCGCGAACAAATCTTGAAAGGGAAAGCCAAACGAGCAGGCTTACTTGCAACGAATTCGATTGCTATGGGAGCAAATCTTCCCGTCATGCAAAACATAAAGCAAAGCGGTGACATCTTTATGGCATGGTCGGATCGTGAATGGGTATTGAATGGTGCTGCTGTACGCGTTGCGATGATCGGTTTTGACGATAGTTCTGAACATGAGCGTGTTCTCGACGGTCAAACAGTAAGCGAAATCAACGCCGATCTGACAAGTCAAGTCAACCTAACTGTGGCAATAACTCTTAGCCA
>JAEUQZ010000577.1 GCA_016788965.1 Anaerolineae bacterium
AATTATTGAGGCTTTTGGGCGCGAAGGCATTACGGTTAAGCGCGGGCATCCATATGATGCAGAACTCAAACACGGCTTCATCTGGAATCAGCGGATGGGCATGGATGTATTCAAGGGCATCCACCCGGACGCGCGGCTGATCGTGGCCGAGTCGGTCTGGCAATACAGCCACCACCTGCTGGCCGGGCTGCGGAGCCATCGCGGGCCGATCCTGACCATCGCCAACTGGAGCGGCCAGTGGCCGGGGCTGGTCGGTCTGCTGAACCTGAACGGATCGCTGACCAAGATGGGCGTGAAGTTCAGCACGATCTGGAGCGAGGACTTCAAGGACGAATTCTTCCTGAAGGGCATCCGCGAATGGATCAAGACCGGGAAGATCACCCACGATACCAGCCACGTCCACGATCTGAAGGTGAGCAAGATTCCGAAGGCAGAACGGGCGCTGGGTCAGGCATTGGCGCAGCAGCTCCGCCACGAGAAGGCCATCCTGGGCGTCTTCGATGAAGGCTGCATGGGCATGTACAACGCCATCATCGATGACGAGTACCTGAACCCGATGGGCATCTACAAGGAACGGCTGAGCCAATCGGCACTGGTCGCGGCAATGCGCGAGGTGAGCAACCGGGAAGCACAGAAATGCCGGGACTGGCTGGATGCACGCGGAGTGAAGTTCGTGACCGGAACGGACGAAGCCTCCGAACTGACCGACCGGCAGATACTCGAACAGCTCAAGATGTACATCGCGGCGGTGCGGATCGCGCATGAGTTCGGCTGCGCGGCGGTGGGCATCCAGTACCAGCAGGGGTTGAAGGACATGGCTCCGGCTTCCGACCTGGTGGAAGGGCTGCTCAACAACGTCGAACGACCGTCGGTGTATCACGCCGTGACCAAAGAGGAACTTTTCCCCGGCCAGGCGCTGCCGCACTTCAACGAAGTCGATGAGGGCGCGGCGGTGGACGGGTTGGTGACGAACCGCGTCTGGACGGCTATGGGACTCGATCCGGCGAACACGCTGCATGATCTGCGCTATGGCGAACACTACCAGGACAAGAGCGTGGATGACTACGTGTGGGTATTCCTGATTTCCGGGGCTGCGCCGGCCTCGCACTTCATCGATGGCTACGCGGGAGCTTCGAGCGAACGGCAGCCGGCCATGTTCTTCCGGCTGGGCGGCGGGACGCTCAAGGGGATCAGCAAGCCGGGCGAGATCGTGTGGAGCCGTGTTTATGTGATGGATGGGGCGCTGCACTGCGATCTGGGGCGGGCTTCGGTGGTCAAGCTGCCGAAGAAGGAAACCGAACGCCGCTGGAAGATGACCACCCCGCAGTGGCCGATCATGCACGCGGTGCTGCACGGGGTGACGCGCGACCAGATGATGGCCCGGCACAAGGCCAACCACATCCAGGTGGCCTACGGGAACGATGCGGAAAGCGCCGACCGGGCGTTGGCCGCGAAAGCCGCGATGCTGGCCGAGATGGGCGTGCAGGTGCATCTGTGCGGGGATGTGAAGCTGTAGACCTATCGAAGAACCCCTCCCTAAATCCCTCCCCGCTTCGCAGGGAGGGACTTTCGAGGGGATTCATGTTCGATTGTGAAGCCTCGGACGGGGAGATACCCGTCATTTCTGGGAGAACCTCATGCTGACGACATCGCTCCTCCATCCTGAACTGCTGGAAGCGCTGGCCTCATCGGGGCACGGCGGGAAAATCCTGATCGCGGACGGGAATTATCCGTTCAGCACCAAAGCAAACCCGGCTGCACGGCGGGTGTATCTGAACCTCTCGCCGGGAAAGCTGAACGCGGTCGAGGTGCTGGAAGCGCTGGCCGCGGCTATCCCGATTGAGTCGGCGGATGTGATGGTCCCGGATAAGGGGCCGGAGCCGCCGATCTTCGCTGAGTTCCGGCGGTTCCTGCCGGGGCTGGAACTGACCCCGCATGGGCGCTTCGCTTTCTACGATCTGGCGAAGGACCCGGACTGCTGCCTGGTGATCGCTACCGGGGAGCAGCGCATCTACGCGAACGTGCTGCTGACTATCGGGGTGGTTCCACCGCCGAAGTAGGCCGCAGCGGGGGACAGGGACGAGTGCCGTGTCCCCCAGAATTCTCCTCACAATCCCCTTGTCACACGGAAATAGTTTGTAGTTGATAGTTTATAGTTGATAGAAAAAGCCGATAGCTATTAGCTGATCGATTATAGCCATACAAATGCGGTGCGTTATATGGCGGAGTTGGCGGCAATGGCGGCAGTGCCGTCAGGGTTGGATGCGCCTGTTTGTGACAGTTCCCCGTGAGCAGCGCGGCCTCCACAGGCGAAATGCTGCAAAAGCGCCGCCGGACACTAAAGGATACTGTTGGCGAACTCATGTTTTGTTCTAAATATAGAACAGAAAGCTATGTACCATGCCA
>JAEUQZ010000578.1 GCA_016788965.1 Anaerolineae bacterium
CGCCCCCACCAGCGCGTCCTGAAAGCTCGCTGCCGCGTCGTTCACCGAAACATCCGACCGTAACTTCGGGTTCTTTTCCGGCGAGCGCTTCTTCCCCGGTTGGTTCGGTTGTGACACCGTTACCTCGCGCATCACCGCTGTCTTCAGGCCGGAGAAGCTGAAGTCATAGCTGTCGTCGCGCTTGGAACGTGGAAAGCGGAAGGCGGCCGCATTGCCCAGATGGGCAGCGCGCTCGATGTTCGGGCCGCCGGGGAATGGCAGGCCGAGCATCCTGCCCACTTTATCGAAGGCTTCGCCCGCTGCGTCGTCCAGCGTTCCACCGAGCCGCTGGTAGCGTCCGTGATCTTCCATCAACAGCAGTTCGGTGTGCCCGCCGGAGACGATCAGCACCACCACCGGAAAATGAACCTCGCGGTACGGCTCGGTCAGCCACAGCGAGTAGACATGCCCTTCCAGGTGGTTGATCCCCAGCAGCGGCTTGCCACAGGCCAGCGCCAACCCTTTAGCGTAGTTGACCCCCACCAACAGTGAACCGACCAGCCCCGGCCCACGAGTCACCGCGATGGCATCCAGTCGGTCATAGATCGAGCCAGCGTCGTGCATGGCCTGTTCGACCACGGCGCTGATAGCCTCCACGTGGGCGCGGGAGGCCATCTCCGGGAAGACGCCGCCATACCGGGCGTGCAGATCGATCTGCGAGGCGACGACATTGGAGAGGATCGTCTTGCCGTTCAGCACGACGGCCGCGGCGGTCTCGTCGCAGGAGGTCTCTATGCTCAGGATGGTGGTCATTGGGCAGCCTCAATCGGTCTCAGCAGGAAGGCCCTATTGTAGCCGAAGGTGGCCGCTGCCTGGAAGTTTGGGGTTTACCCTGCCGCCATTCTCTGGCTGATCTGTTCGATGTGGGCGACCGCCCGGCCAACACCATCTTCGGCGCGGATGCGTTCGCCCAGGTCGGCTGCCCGCTGGCGCATGTCCCCATCGCTCACCGCCTGGCGGATCGCCTCAGCCAGCCGTTCGGCGCTGAGCCGCTTGCGGGGAATGGGAGCCGGGCCGACGCCCAACTGCGCTGCCCGATGCCCCCAGTAGGGTTGGTCGGCCATGAAGGGGATGATGATGGACGGCACGCCCGACCGCAGCCCGGCGGCCGTCGTCCCCGCTCCGCCATGATGCACGACCGCGCTCATCTGCGGGAACAGCCAGCTGTGCGGGATGGCCGAGAGCATGTAGACCGTCTCCGGCAGATCAGTGCGGCTCATCCCGCCCCAACCAGAGGCGATCACGCCGCGCTGCCCGGATAACCTCAGCGCCTCCAACGTCAGGTGGGTGGCTTCTTCGGGGTTGCGGCTGCCCATGCTGCCGAAGCCGACATAGACCGGCTGCGGCCCCGCCCGCAGGAATTCGACCAGATCGGCAGGGGGTGTCCAGTCGGGGGCGGCATCCAGAAACCAGTAGCCCGTCACCTGGATGAATTCGTCCCAATCGGCCGGGCGCGGCAGGACATGACTGCTGAAGCCATACAGGATGGGGACGCGCCCCCGCGCCAACGACCCAAACGGCCCCCAGAACGAGGCTGGCCGCAGCCCCAGCAGCCGCCGGGTCTGCACATCGGCGACGCGCGTACTCTGCCAGAGCATCTGCTGGACGGCCAGATAGGAGAGGCGGTTGGCCGCCGAGCCGAGGCGCAACCGGGGCGTCAGCGGGCCGGGGAAGGCTCCGGTTGGGGTGATGGGCAGGACATAGGCCTGAATGACGGGTATGCCCATCTTCTCGGCCACCGAGAAGGCTCCACCCATGCCCGCCAGCCCACAGATCAGCAGATCGGCTCCTTCGAGCAGGCCGGGCATTTTCTCGGCGACTTCCCGCGCCCGCTGCTTGAGTTCTTTCTGCATCCGCGCGGCAATCGCCAGGAAGTTCCCGCCTTCGATAGTCCTGCGCCACTCGTCGCTCTGGATGATGGCCTCGACGCTCTGTCCCAACGAGGAGAAGTCCAGCCCTTCGCCGCGAATCATGGTCTCGAAGTCGGTGCTGCTGACCAGACGCACGGGATAACCGGCTGCTTTCAACCCTTTGCCCAGCGCCACATAAGGCTGGACATCCCCGCGTGAGCCGGAGGCTGCGATGGTGATCTTCATGTCGGCGTATTCCTTATCCCATTCAGGATCAAATCGGTCAGAAAGTCGGGTAACTGCTCCCATTGAGTGTTCAAAGTCGCGTCGTTCAAAGCCGCTTCCATCAGCAGTCCCATCACCAGGCTGGACAGCGCCCGCACCGTCAGGCCGATGTTCACTGGCTGGATGAGGCCGCTGTCGATCCACTGCTGAAACTGGTATTCGGCCAGCAGGAGGGTCGGTTCGAGGATTTGCTGCTGGTAGAGT
>JAEUQZ010000579.1 GCA_016788965.1 Anaerolineae bacterium
AGTGCGATGAAAGCCTTTTTCAGCGAACACGCTCGTCGCCGCGTCAAGAATTTGAGTTCGCCGCAGAGTGGTCAATTGTTCTTGCACAGAATCGATGGTCACACAAGCCTCTTTTTGGTGAATGTCTGTTCAATTGACTGAATGTTCAGTCATCATACAGCGTTTTTCGATTTTGGCAAGGTAAATCGCTGAACTGGTGTGCCCCGCTTGCATCATTCCGACCAGGGCAGTCAGTATACCAGCGACGACTATCTGGACTTGCTGGAGAACGACGAAGTCATCCTCAGCATGAGCGATGTCGGGCGATGCTATGATAATGCCATGATGGAGAGTTTCTGGGCTACGCTGAAAACCGAATGTGCTGACCGTCCCTTTCCTTCACGCGCAGCAGCACGCCAGGCCATCTTCGAGTACATCGAAATCTGGTACAACCGTCAGCGGCGGCACTCGGCCCTGGGCTATCTCAGCCCTCAGCCCCGCCCAGTACGAGCAGCTTGCCTGCCCCTGACATTCTGACCATCCGTCGAATCGGGGTAAGGTCAGGGAGTCATCATGGCACAGGGTAGTCGCTTCCCTTCGGTCTTTCGATCAGCCGATGAGGTGGAAGGCGGTCTGGCGACCGGAGAGCCAGCGCATCTGACCGCCGGTGAGGGCGGCGTCCTCTTCCAGGGTGATGCGGACAACCTGCCCGTCCCATTCGGGTACAGGCTTCCTGATGTTCAATTCGATGGCGTAGACGGTCTCATCGTAGAGCGGATAGTCGCCTTTGCCGGGAACGCCACCCTGCTGATCCCACAGGCCGATGGTGGGGCCGGCGGCGTGGCCGTGATAGCCGAGGGGGTGGGTGTAAATCTGCGGGTCGAGACCCTCGGCGCGGGCGCGATCCAGGGCGGCGCGGAGGACTTCGTTGCCGGTGCGCCCGACGCGCATCTCGGCCAGGAGGATGTCCTGCAGGCGGTTGCCTTCGGCCAGGGCCGCGACCAGTCCGGGCGGGGCGGAGTCTTCGCCGGGGCGGAGGACGTAGGCGTGCTGCTGGTGATCGGTCGCCAGCCCCATCTCGATGAAGCCCATATCACAGTGGAGCAGATCACCCGGCTGAATGAGTTCGCGCGAGGCCGCCTCGAAGGATTGGCCGGGGGATTGGATTTCCACGGTGGGCTGGAACCAGGCGCTCAGGCCGAGGTCATGGAGGGATTGGCGGAACCACCAGACGACATCCTGGGTGGTGGTTTCGCCCGGTTGGATCACACGCGGGGAGAAGGCTTCGGCGATGAGGGCGTGGCCGAGTTCGATCAGGCTGGGATAGGCGAGGAGTTCCGGCTCGATGCGGCGTTCCAGCCAACCGATGCAGAGGCGTTCGGCGCTGGCCGTCCGACTCATGAGGTCTGGGCCGAGGGCGCATTTGAGGTCGTAAAACTCGGCCAGGGTGAGGCCGTCGCCGAAGGCGAACTCGCGGGAGACGTTCAGGCCGATGCGCTTGGGGTCGCGCTCGCGGACGAGGCGGGCGAGGCAGCCCCATTGGGACTCGCGGTCGGGGTCCCAGGCGCGCTGGTAGAGGTCGCCATAGCCGTAGCGGTCGAGGGTGAGGCGCTCGACGGATTCATCGGGGCGGCGGAAGAAGAGCAGGATGGTGCGGCGGCGGGCGGCCATGGCCGGCTCCGGGAGGAGGGTCATGATGACCGGGTCTTCGTTGTATTCGCGGGCGGCGACGATCCAGAGGTCGAAGCCTTCACGGGTCATGAGTTCGGGGAGCAAGGAATCCAGGCGCTCGGTGAGCCAGCGGTTGCGGACTTCGGCCTGGATGCGGAGGGGGACGAGTCGGTCATGGAGGGTAGATCGATTGTAGTTCATAGTTTATGGGTAGATTTTAGCTGATAGCTTATAGCTTTTAGCCATACGGAATGCTCCACGCAGCGGCGATGAGAAAAGTGATAAGAAAAGTAAGAATGAGAATGTGAGAATCTTGAGAATAGCTGATAGCCTTTAGCTTTTAGCTGATAGCCAGAGAAGACCAATTGTCGGAAATGTCGTCAGTGTCGTCAGTGTCGGACGGGTAAATTGGCACAAATGGCGGCAATTGCAGCAGCGGCAGAACGGCAATTCTGCGGCAAAGGCCTTACATGCAAGCAACTTTGTGCCAGAAATGCTGCAAATGCAAATCCGCAAAAGTTGAAAATGTTGCAGTTGTTGCAGTTGCAACTCCGTGAATCTTGCAACAACGATGGATTGCGAAATTCGCGTGCTATAAGGTTGTGAAGGTGCGGCGTGGGCATGATGCATCATGCCCTACGGAATATCCCTGCGTAAACACAGGGTAGCACAAAATGGAGCGGAAAGGGTGACATTTTGTCTACTTTTGCGCCATAAAATCGGA
>JAEUQZ010000057.1 GCA_016788965.1 Anaerolineae bacterium
CTCGGTCTGTCCCAGCGCCAACTGCGCGTCCGCCATCCGCTCCCACACGTAGCTGTCGATCAGCCCCGGCCGCAAACCAAGATACTGTTGGTAATCATTCAGCGCCGCCTGCCACTGCGACAAACCCAGATAAGCATCCCCGCGCAGGAAATACGCCTGCGCCAGCCGTCCATCCGTCGGGAACCGCGCGATGAATTCCGTCAGCGCATTCACCGAGTCGCTGAACAAACCTTCCCGCAGCGCCGCCCGCCCCAATCCGAACGCCGCCGAAGCCGCCACCTCCGCCGGAGCCGAACCCGTCTGCAAAATGCTCTGGAACGCCGCCACCGCCCGCTCGAAGTATCCATTCGTCAGGTCTTGATTGGCAAGCTGCAACGCCACTTCGGGCGGGATTGTCGGCGTCGGGGGAATCGTCGGGGTAGGAATCAGCGTCGGCATCTCGGTTGGCCCGGCAGTCGCCGCCGGTGGAGTCGCCGTGACCACGATCACGCTCTGCTGCTCCGCCAGATTGCACGCCGATGCCATCAGCATGACCAGCACGGCCATCCATCGAAACGGGTGGTAACGGAAATGGGGGTGTGTCATGGCCTCCGACTTATCTCGCTAACGACCGGACTGGCCGCATTATGGCGAGAACGCCGACGGGCTGTCAATAGCCCCACCCGACGTGATGCCTACGCTGGATCGAGGTCGCCGCTCAGCCAGGGCATCCCGAACCCCACCACCAGATGCCCCGCCTCGGCCAGCGCCTGCCCCAGTTCCGCCGTCTGTGTGAACGACCACCAGTGTGCCGCCGACGGCAGAATCGCCACGCCGAAATCCTCGACTACCAGCGCGCTCAGATCGCGCCGGGCAAAGCGCGGATGCAAACTCATCATTTGTGGCGCGGCTTGATCCGTCCGCGTCAGCGTCACCCGGAACCGCGAGGGATTCCCCGCCGCCCACAGCGTATCTGAATAGCTCAGCAGTTGGAACTCGATGAACGCCTTCAGCCCATCGTCCAGCGGCCGGACGAACCGGAACAAACCGCCCGCCCATTGAGTCGGGCGTTCTTCCAGCGCATACCCCGCCGCGCCGAATGCCTGCCCCACCACCGTCACCAGCACCAGCCGGAAACTTTCCTGGGGCGTATCCGTCATCATGCTCGTGACCCATCCAGCAGCCGCGCCGTATCCGCCGCCGTCGTCACCGGCATCTGACACACAAACCCGCGGCATACGTACACTGTCGGCTGCCCTTGACGCGCCGTTCGGTCGCGCAGCAGCGGGATCGTCTCCGCTCCCGCTGCCCCATCCGGCGAAAGCGCCGTGATGACATTCGGACGGTACGGCTTCTGGATGATCTCCAGCAGCGCCTGCGTTTCCGCCCGCGCCGGATCACCCACCACCGCCACCTCGTCCACCCCATCCACCAGCATATCGACCGCGTTCAGCCCTTCACCGAACGCATTCGGATACTGCCGCATCGCTTCCGTCAGCAGCGCCAGCGTCCCCCGCGCCGCCGCCTCGTAGCGGACTTCCCCGGTGTAAGCCGCCAACCGGATCAGATTCCGCGCCATCACCGCGTTGCCCGATGGCACGGCGTTGTCCTGCATATTGCGCGGCCGCGCGATCAACGCCTCATGGTCATCGCTCGTATCGAAGAACCCGCCGTCCGGCGCAGCGAAGTGCCCCAGCACAAATTCGCTCAGACTCCGCGCCGCCTCGAACCACCGCGGATCGAACGTCGTCTGGTACACTTCCAGCAGTCCGTCGATCAGGCAGCCATAATCTTCCAGCGTCGCGTTGATCTTGCTCACCCCGTCCTTGTGGCTGCGGAACAGCCGCCCATCTGCCTGCCGCATGTGCTGGAGGATGAACGCCGCGTTCTGGATCGCCGCCGCCCGGTAATCCGCCCGGTCGAAGACCCGCGCCGCCTCGGCCAGACTCGCCAGCATCATCCCATTCCAACCTGTCAGGATTTTGTCGTCCAGCCCCGGCGCGACCCGCTGCGACCGCACCGCGAACAGCTTGTCCTTGATCGCCGCGATCCGTTCCCGCAGCGCCTCCACCGTCAGCCCCAGCCGCTCGGCGATCACCGCATCCTCGTTCGGCACATACAGGATATTGTGCCCCTCGAAGTTGCCGCCCGCGCTCGCTCCCCAGTATTCCACCGCGATCCGCGCCTCTTCGCCCAGCAGTGCCTCCAGTTCCGCCAGGCTCCATACGAAGAACTTACCCTCTTCGCCTTCGCTGTCCGCGTCCGTCGTGCTGTAGAATGCCCCCTCCGGCGTGGTCATTTCCCGCAGGATGTAGTCGTAAACCTCAGTCGCAATCGTCTTGAAAAACTCCTCGCCCGTCACCTGATAGGCGTGCAGATAGACCCGGCTCAACTGCGCGTTGTCGTACAGCATCTTCTCGAAGTGTGGAACCAGCCACACCGCGTCCACGCTGTAGCGGTGGAACCCGCCGCCGATCTGGTCATAGATACCCCCGCAGGCCATCTGCCGCAGCGTATACGTCACCCAATGCAGCGCGTCCGCGTCGCCTGTGCGCGCGTAAGCACGCAGCAGGAACTCCAGGTTCATCGGCTGCGGGAACTTGGGAGCGCCCCCGAACCCGCCGTGCGCCGGATCAAATCCTTGCCCCAGCTTCCGGTAGGCCGTCGTCAGCAGATCGGCATTCAACTGCGCCGCATCCCCGCCGATCCCCAGGAACTCCCGGTTCAATGCGCTGGTCAGGTTGTCCGCCGCCTCTTCCACCTGCGCCCGCCGCTGACGGTACGCCTCCGCCACGCCGACCAACACCTGCCGGAAGGCCGGCATATTGAAGCGCGGCTCGCGTGGATAGTACGTCCCGCCGTAGAAAGGCCGCCCATCCGGCGTCAGGAACACCGTCATCGGCCAACCGCCGTGCCCGCTGAACGCGATCACCGACTGCATGTAGATGTCATCCACATCCGGCCGCTCTTCCCGATCCACCTTGATGTTGATGAACTGGTCGTTCATGATTCGCGCCGTCGGTTCATGCTCGAAGCTCTCATGCGCCATCACATGACACCAATGACACGCGCTGTACCCCACGCTCAAGAGGATCGGCCTGTCCTCGGCCTTCGCCCGCGCGAACGCTTCGTCTCCCCACGGATACCAATCCACCGGATTATCGGCGTGCTGCCGCAGATACGGGCTGGTTTCATACTGCAAACGATTCATCGTGTTTCATTCCATCCTCAACTCAATTAACGACACATCCCCTAACCCGATTCTCTCCGTCTTCCCTGACCCCTGATCCCCAAAAACCGTCTTCGTAGGGACGCCCTTCTGGGCATCCGGCTACCCCTGGTTACGAATCAACCTTGAGAGCTTCATTATGCAAGCATCTATAAGACACCAAAGAGTTACCAAAATGTCACCCTTTCGGCCTCATTTTGTGCTATCGTAGACATACGAGGAGAAATCGCCCGCAAAACGCATTTCTCTATAAACTATCAACTATTAACTATAAACTTCTTTCGCCGCACCTTTACAACCTATCGAATGCGATTATCGAATCGCTTCGTTGTTGCAAATTTTCATCGAGTTGCAACTGCAACTTTTTCAACTTTTGCAACATTTCATCGATCTGCATTTGCAGTATTTGCAGCAAATTGCTGCTTACATGCAAGGGTCGTGGCACAGAATTGCCGTTCTGCAACTGCCGAAATTGCTGCCATTTGTGCCAATTGACCCGTCCGGCGTGGACGACTTGGACGACTTTTCGGACAATTGGCGTATCAGCTTGTATGGCTATGAGCTATCAGCTAAAAGCTATGAGCTTCGAGCAATTGCCACATCCAACCCTGACGGCACTGCCGCCATTGCCGCCACAAAACCCACATTCTTCCCGTGCGAAATCGGTTTCAATGGTGTCGTTGTGGCAGAAATGGCACTCTTATGGCAGTCGAGGATTCTCATATTTCGCATGATTCTCATTCTTATCATTTCTCTCATCGCCGCTGCCTGGAGCATTCTGTATGGCTAAAAGCTATCAGCTCCCCCGACACTGACGACAATGACGACATTGGCGACAAGTCGCAATCCGCATTGTATGGCTATAAGCTACCAGCTAATAGCTATTAGCCTTTTCTATCAACGATAAACTATCAACTATTAACTTCTTCCCCCCTACCACGCATCCCCCGTATCCACCTTCCGGTTCAGCGGGGACGGAGCCGGCGCGGCCGCAGGAGGAACGATCTGCCACAGCCACGACAGCCAGTCGGCCATCTGAAACCGCGTCTCCCGTGTGACCCGCACCGCCGCCTCGCACCCGCGCGGCGAGAATGCATACAGGGAAAGGAACTGCCTCCGCTGGATACCGATCACGTAGTCATGCTCCCAGCGGTGTTCCCCCCACAGGAACGTCTGCGAGTCCGTCTCCCGCTTCAGGAAGGCCAGCCACTCCCCGCACACCATCGGGTTCAGGTCATCCAGGTGAAAGTGCATGGTCATCATCGAACCATACGTGAACGACAGGTGCAGCATCGACTCGCCCGGCTCCCCTTCGACGGCCACCGTCGAAACCCCATCGGCTGTCGCCAGCGACCCGCGCGGTACGCCCTTGTTCTTGAACCGCGCCACGGCCAGCAGCGGAACCGTCGGATACCGGCTGTTCAGTTCGCTCACCAGATCGATCTGCCCGGCGAAGAACTGCCTCAGCAGCCAGGGCGCGTTCGGCGGGATGCGCTGCGGGGGAGCCATGCCCTCGTTCGTCTCCAACAACCTCCGCGAAGGAATCGTCCGGTTATCCGGCTCCGTCGCGGCATTTCGGCGTTCATCGCTCATGCATGACCATCCTTACGGCGTGAGGCAATCCCAGCCCGCTCTTTGGGCGACCTGCGCTGCTGTTCAGCTTAACCCACCCCACCCCGCCGCGCAACTTCGCCGCGCACCCCGCGAAATTGGGGGCTTTCGACCGCAATTTGTTATATCGATATGACGCGCCGCTCATGCAGTTCTAACGCGCTGGACATATCCTTGTGCCAGACAATACAGGTCATCAGGAGCATGATTCTTGCGTGTTCATGCTCAAAACAGAGATGAGTGAGGGAAAACAGTGCAACCCCCCGGCAACGACAAGAAACCTACCCCACCGCAGAACAACAACAATTCGCCGTGGTCGAACTTCAAGATTCCCCGCTGGGTCTGGCCGATCCTGTGGATCGTGCTGATCCTGTGGACGTTTTCGCGCGTGCAGGACATGATGGGCTTCGCCAGCGGCGATCAGCCCGTCACTGTCGCCTATTCGTTCTTCCGCGAACAGGTCGCAGCCGGCAATGTGGCGACCGTCACCTTCCAGGAAGCCGTGCTGCGCGGAACCTTCCGTGAACCCCAGGTCTACCCGCCGGATGGTTCGCCGCTGGTCGCCACCATCCCGCAGCAGCGAGTCCTGCGCTTCACGACCACGCTGCTCCCGGTCAATGACTCCGAGCTGCCCAACCTGCTCGCCCAGCAGAATGTCACCGTGACCTCGCAGTTTTCGGAGACATCGCCGATTCTGCTGTTCCTGCTGAACTTCGGCCCCATCCTCATCATCATTGGCTTCTTCATCTGGTCGGCCCGCCGGGCACAGGGTCAGATGGGCAGCGTCTTCGGCTTTGGCCGCACCCAGGCGCGTGAATACACCGTCGAACGCCCCAAAGTCCTCTTCACGGATGTCGCCGGTCAGGATGCCGCCAAGACCGAACTGGTCGAAATTGTCGATTTCCTCAAGGAACCCGATAAGTACATCGCCCTGGGAGCGCGTATCCCGCGCGGTGTCCTGCTGATCGGCCCGCCCGGAACCGGTAAAACTCTGATGGCTCGCGCCGTGGCCGGTGAAGCCAACGTCGCTTTCTTCAGCATCTCGGCCTCCGAATTCGTGGAAATGTTCGTCGGCGTCGGAGCCAGCCGCGTCCGTGACCTCTTCAAACGCGCCAAAGACGCCGCCCCCAGCATCGTCTTCATCGACGAAATCGATGCCGTTGGCCGTCAGCGTGGAACCGGTCTGGGGGGTGGCAACGACGAGCGTGAACAAACCCTGAACCAGCTTCTCTCGGAGATGGATGGCTTCGACCAGACCGAGAGCGTCATCGTCATGGCCGCCACCAACCGCCCCGATGTCCTCGACCCAGCCTTGCTCCGTCCTGGCCGCTTCGACCGTCAGGTGACGGTCGCCCTGCCGGATAAGAGCGGGCGCGAGAACATCCTCAAGATTCACACCAAGGGCAAGCCCCTGGCCGAAGACGTGAAGATCGAAGACCTCGCCAAATCGACCATCGGTTTCTCCGGCGCTGACCTTGCTAACCTGGCGAACGAAGCCGCCCTGACCGCCGCCCGTCGGAATGCCCGCCGGGTCAGTATGCGCGACTTCCTGGATGCCTTCGACCGCATCGTCTTGGGCACGGAAAGCCCGCCGCTCTCCAACGAGCAGGAACGCCGCGTGGTCGCCTACCACGAAGCCGGTCACGCCATCGTTGGGGCGCTCACCCCCGGCGCGGATCCCGTCTTCAAAGTGACCATCGTGCCGCGTGGTCAGGCCCTCGGCGTGACCGCCTCTCTCCCGGACGATGACCGACGCAATTACTCGAAAGAGTACCTGATGGCGCGGATGCTGGTGCTACTCGGCGGCCGCGCCGCCGAGGAAGTCGCCATCGGTGAAATCACCACCGGCGCATCCAACGACCTCAAGCGCGTCACCGAGATGGCCCGCCGCATGGTGTCCGAGTTCGGCATGAGCGAAAGCATCGGCCCGCTGAACTTCGGTGAGAACGAGCGCCAGCCCTTCCTGGGCTACTCGCTCTCCCAGGGGCGCACCTACAGCGAAGAAACCGCGGCCCGCATCGACGCTGAAGTCCGCCGCATCGTGGATGATGCCTATGCCAAGACGCTCGATCTCGTCCGCCGTAATCAGGACAAGCTCGATCTGTTGGCCCAGGAACTCCTGACCAACGAAGTCGTCGAAGGCAGCCGTGTCCACGCCATCGCTGACGGGAACCACGGCGCGCATCTCCCGACGGAGACACCTGCCCCGGTCAGCCCGAACTGATCTCACTCGCTTCAACAAAACACCCCGCCAGGCGCGGGGTGTTTTACTTCTTGAGCGTGTTGGCTCACACGCCTATGTGTGCTGCATCTCCGCCTTATGAGCGGCGATGACCTGCTGCGTCAGGTGCGCCGGAACCTGCTCGTAGTGGCTCAGCTTCATCGTGTACACCCCACGCGCGCCTGTGATCGAGCGCAGCACGTTCCCGTAGCGCATCATCTCCGCGTAGGGAACCTGCGCGTTGATCGTGCCGCGATGCCCCTCGGTATCCATCCCCTGCACCCGGCCGCGCCGCGTGTTGAGGTCGCCCATCACATCGCCCATCATATTCTCTGGAACCACAATGGACACGTTCATGATCGGTTCCAGCAGCACCGGACCTGATTCCTCAAAGACCTTCTTGAAGGCCTCGCGCCCGGCGATCTGGAAGGCGATGTCCTTCGAGTCGACCGGGTGTTCCTTCCCATCGAAGGCCACTGCCCGCACATCGATGATCGGGTAGCCCGCGATGACGCCTTCGCCCAGCACCGAGTTGATGCCTTTTTCGATGGACGGTAAGAACGCCTGAGAAATCACACCGCCGACGATCTGGGTTTCGTAGACGAACCCGCCGCCCGGATTGGGTTCCAGTCGCAGGTGGACTTCGGCGAACTGCCCCGCGCCACCGCTCTGCTTCTTGTGGCGGTAGAAGTCCGACCCCTGCCGCGTGATCGTCTCCTTATAGGGCACTTTCGGCATGACCATCTCCATGCCGACTCCCAGCTTGGCTGCCCGGCTGATCGCCAGGTTCACATGCGCCTCGCCCATGCCTTCTACAATCGTCTGCTTGACATCCGGGTCTTGCCGCCAGCGCAGCGTCGGATCGGCCTGCGACAGGCTGGTCAGGATCGTCCCCATCTTGGCGCTGTCGGCCTGGGTCTTGGGCAGCACCGCCACGGCATACAGCGGATCGGGGAATTCGGGGCGAACAATCTGGACAGGGCTGGTGCGGGCACAGAAAGTATCGCCGGTCTTGGTTTCGGTCAGCTTGGCGACCACGCCGATATCACCCGCGTGCAGCTCCGTCACAGGCAACTGCTCTTTACCGCGCATCACCAGCAGCGAGTTGAAGCGTTCTTCCACGCCGCGCACCGAATTGAAATATCGGCCATCCGACCGCACCGATCCGGAGAAGATGCGGAAGTAGTTGAGCGTCCCGACGAAGCGGTCGTTGGTCGTCTTGAAGACATACACCGCCAACGGGCCTTCATCGCTCTGCGGAGCCAGCAGATAATCCCGCTCGCCATCCGGTTTCTGGAACTGCACGCGGCGCTGCGAAGGCGGCGAGACGTAAACCATCAGCGCTTCCATCAGCGGGATCGTGCCGACATTCTTCGCCCCGGAAGTCACGAACACCGGGACGGTCTTCAGATAAGCGTCACGGGCTGCCTTACGCATCCCGTCGCGGATTTCCTCGTTGCTGAGCGTACCTTCAGAGAAGTACTTCTCGATCAGCGCATCATCCGCCTCGGCCGCCGCCTCGATCAGCACTGTGCGGGCAGCCTCGGCTTCATCCTTCAGTTCTTCGGGAAGGTCAGACCGATCCTTCCCCGGCCCCATATAGGCCTTCATCGTCAGCAGATTGATGACCCCGTTGAAGTTGGCTTCGGAGCCAATCGGGAGCATCACCGGGATGAACTTGTACCCCGGAAAACTGGCGCGGAGGCTTTCCAGCGTGCGCTCGAAATCCGCATTTTCCCGATCCAGCTTGTTGATGGTCACGATGATTGGCTGCTGGTAGACCTCGGCATACTGCCAGGCCAGTTCCGTGCCAACCTCGACGCCAGCAATGGCGTCTACCACCACGATGACCGAGTCGGCCACGCGGATGGCATTCTTGGTCTCGCCCTGGAAATCGGTCATACCCGGTGTATCCAGGACGTTGATCTTGACCCCTTCAAATTCCAGCGGGATCAGCGACGTGGACAGCGAGAGGTTGCGCTCTTTTTCGTCGTCATCCCAATCCGAAACCGTGCTTTTCTCCTCCACCCTGCCCATGCGGTTGATGGCGCCGGTATTGAAGAGCAGGGCTTCCACCAGCGTGGTCTTACCGGCGCCCTGATGGCCCACCAGAGCCACATTCCTCAACTGGTCGCTTTGGTACTCTTTCATGAACCTGATCTCCTTAGTTTGCGGATTCGGCATCAGCGGGGAGAGATTCCCCGCAAAGTTCTCTGTGTCAATTCTGCCGATTTTAAGGCGGGGTTAAGCTGTTGTCAAAATGCGTGGGCTGAAACAAAAAGGGGTGGCTGTTTCGACAGCCACCCCCACACACGAGAACCGAGGACTTTCACACATGCATAGACTGCCCACAGCAGATCGATCTACTGCCAGGACAGCGGCCCCGAACGCCCGAAGTCGGCTCCTATCGCCGTCAGGTCGCGGATATCGACCAGCCCATCCCGGTTGACATCGGCTTCCGCAATCGGCGCGGCCACGTTGAAGTTGGCCGCGATCAAGGCGGCGTCGCTCAGGTCGATGACATTATCTAGGTTGGTATCTCCCGCCGTGAGCGTCACCGGCGCGAGGTTGACCACCTGCCCGCCCGTCAGCGAGAAACCAACCTGCACCGATAGGAAACCCACGGCTCCAGCGTCGATGCGGTAGTTTCCCGGCTGAAGCCCTCCAAAGGCAAACATCCCGACGCTGTTCGTGACCGTCTGAAGCGTCGATCCGTCAGGCAGAGAGAGAATGACGACAATACCGCTGGAGTCGCTTCGCAGCGGCAGCAGAATTTGGCCGGATACCCCTGTCGGCGCTTCCGATACGACGGGTGCATCCACCACGACCGGGAGCGGATCGGGTACAACGACGGACTCGACCGTCGGCTGAACAACGGGCTGTTCGACCACAGGCTGCGGCTGCACAGGCGGTTGATTGTCTACCGGGCCAGCGGGCTGCTCGACCACAGGCACGACCACCGGATCAACAGGCTGAGGCTCAACCACGGGCTGCGGTTCAACGGGCGGCGGTTCCACCACGGGAACAGTCACCGGATCGACTGGCAGCGGTTCGACCGCTGGGGGTTGATCCACGGGCGGCTGTTCCACCGGGAGCGGCTCGATTGACGGAGGCACAACTGGATCGACCACGGGCTGCGGATCGACCGGGGCGGGATCAACAGGCAGCGGCTCCACAGGAAGTGGTTCCACTGGCAAAGGCTCCACTACCGGAGGCTGATCGACCGGAGGCTGTTCGGTAGGTGGATCAACCGTCTCGACGGGAACAGGGGTCTCCACTGGCACTGGGACACCATCATCCGCCGCAGCCAGGAAAGTCATCAGACCTGCGGACATGAACAGCAGTCCGCACAGTCCGATAAGCAGATAACCAGGAAGTCGTCGCTTCACAGGAGCAACTCCTATTGGTACTCGCCGGCAAGCGCGTAGTCGCTTGGCAGCGCCAGGCGGGTTCTCATCCGCGAGTACATCCCTACGCTGACCGTCAGCAGAATGATGCCGACGAAGAAGAAGACAATCGCCGAGGCCATCATCACACTGTCGTTCCGCAGGCTGAAAGTCGTATCCGTGGCTGCGGCTGCATCATGCCCATGTTCGGCCTGGGGAGATGCCTTCAGCGCAGGATTGTTGAACATGGCGACCTGGTTCGGATCAGCAGCGTTCACCGGAGAGGACACCTGACCCGCTGATGCGCTGGCCGATGCCGAGGCGACGGTCACGGGTGAGGTCTCGACCTGCGCGGCGATCTGGTTCACCTTCTGGGCGACCAGTTGACCGTTCACTTCGGTGAACTCCGGCGAGACGAAACTGGCCTGCGTCACGCTGATCGCAACCGGTGTATCCTTCAGGGCACGGAGCGTCACCGTTCCCAGGATGCCATCCCCCGTCACGGGTTTGGCCGGCTGCATCAAGGTGAGCGCATACTCGATGACGCCTTGACCGGCATCCGCGATGTTCCGCAGCGCGAAGCCTGGTTCATTCGCAAAGAACGCGCCCGGAGTGACCGCCTTGCCATCGGTCGCGACGACCTCGAAGGCGCTCGGATCGTAGGCGATTTTGAAGCTGGTTCCATACACATTCATCGCGCCGCTGACGTTGACGGTCAGGCTTACGGTCTGCCCGACAACAGCCTGCTCTGCGTCAGCCGAGATGCTGAGTGTTGGAGCAGTGGTATTGTCCTGGGCACCCACTGCGCTCAGCGCGAACGACCACACCAGCGCAAAAACAATCAGACTCGTCCAGATCAGTTTACGGTTCATCGTGTGTGTCCTGTCTCTAACGTGTATCCTGGTCCGTTCATGCAGTAGAGGGATGGGGAAAGACTCCCCATCCCTCCAGACCGACCAATCGACCTCTATTGGAGGATGATTGGCGCAGCCAGGTTGAAGTTACCGCCGATGATCGCCAGATCGCGGATGTTGATCAGTCCATCCATATTGATATCGGCGTTCGCCGGAGCCGGATTGACTGGCAGATCGAAGTTCGCACCCACCAGGGCGGCATCGCCGAGGTCGATAACACCGTTATCGTCGGTATCGCCACCGGGCAGGATCAACGTACCCAGATCGATCACCTGTCCACCTTCTGTGACCGTGACCATCTTGCCGATCCGCAGGTGATGCATCCCAATCGCCGTGACGCCATACACACCCGGAGCGACATCGGTGAAGGTGTACATGCCATCCGCGCCCGTCGTGATCGTTGCCAGCACCGTCTCATTCGTCACGAGCTGCACCGTGATGTCGGCATTATCCGGGCCGTTCTGGTAAGTCATCTTCCCGGTGATCGTCGTGAGAGTCGGCGGCGGGGTCAGCGTCGGCGGTTCCGTTGGTTCGGGTGTCACCGTCGGCGTCTCGGTCGGCGGCGGAGTCACAACGACAGCGCCATTGAAGCTGCCGTTCATCACGGTCAGCGGCAGTTCCTTGCCGTCCTTATCGACGGCGAGCGCCGTACAAGTCACACTGCTGTTGCCCGCACCGGCAACCGTGTAGTACAGCGCATAGGCGATATCGCTTCCACTGAAGGGCATACTCGGCTGAAGGAGGCTCGCGCCGGTCGTCCATTTGCCATCCGGCTGGAAGCCCTTATTGACGAAGTAGCTGTTGCTCTGGTTGAAGATCACCCCATCCTGGAGCTGCGTCCCGGTCAGGACGGCGGGATCGACCGAGCACTGCGTTTGCAGACCATAGACGTTCTGAACATTCGCCAGCTTCAGGTGGACATCCACCATGTCGCCCACATTGGCACTCGCCGGATCGACTTCAACGATCAGCGTCGGGCCGGTGGGTTCCGGTGTCGGCGACGGATCCGGAGTCGGATCTGGCGTCTGCGATGGATCAGGCGTAGGCGTAGGCGGCTGTGGAGTCGGGCCGCTGGGCGCCTGCACAGGATAAGTCAAGGCCCATGCACCCACAGGGAAACCGTCAGGCAAGCTAGTCTGCCCAGCACCAGGAGGATCACCGTGATACAGGTAGTCCGCAAACGCTCGAAATGTATCTCTGTTGCAGTAGCAGGGCTCGGTCTTCCAGGATGTGTTTGCAACGAATTGTTTAATCGCACCCTGAGCATTGGCGGCGACGGGGCGGCCATAGGCATCCGTATGGAATTCTGTTGGCCCTGGATTGTTCACATCCTGAACAAATCCACTAATCGCGCGCTTGTTGCCCGACCAGCGCGTGTTCCAAAACGAAGCACAGTCCTCATTGGGATTGCGGAATTCGCACATGTAACGCACTTCGGTTGGGCTATTGACATTGAATACGGTGCTAGCGTTGTCAATATCAAAAAGGCCTCGTGCTTTGAAAACACCAGCTATGTCGTAGACAAAAGTCCAGGTTTCATAGGGTGTAGTTGTAGCACAATCCGTCGTTGGAATGAATCGGCGTTGGTATTGATGGCGATTGAAGTCGTACCCCGAACCCGAACTTGAGAAAACGATCCCGTATCCTGGTGTGGCATCGCCAGGTGCAGCGCAATTCGGGCTACCATACCCGAAGTCAGCCATGCGGCGAACTTCCACAAGCTTTTGACCCGTCTGGGTATACATATAGATGTCTAACGCATGGAATTGTACGAGAGCACGGCGTGCACCGCGACTTCCTTGATGGAAAATCAACATCCAAGCCCGGCCATTCAGATCATTATTGGTCACATAGACCTTGAAGCCTTCGTGCGGTTCAGCGGTATTCTGGATCACCGTACCGTGATGCGGGTCTGTTGCAGCGCCGGGATCAGTGGCGGCTGCCATATTGCCTGTATAGCCAAACGCGGGCATACCTGTGCTGGCGAAGCCAACGAACTGGCGCGGATCGGCACCATGTTCATGAGTGAAGTAGCAACCATAGGTTGGATCAACCGGTGGATGCCAAGTTGGGTAGGTCTTCCCATCGGGGCCAGTTGTCACCCATAAGTTGTGAACCCAGTCTGGGCACGCTTGTCCAGCAATGCTGCCTGTGTTCTGAGCGCCCGCAGCAGTCGCGCCAAGCAGAGCCAGAACCGCCAGTACGGTACTCATGATGATGAGGCGGTAGCGGTTTCGCACCATCGCTTGAAGTAATCCCATTGGTTTCGTCATCTTCTCTCCATCCTATCCCTGTATGCGGATACGGCTGTCATCGAAATCCATCGCACGGATTCTCTGCCGGGTTCGAACCTACGAGGTACGATACCTTTACGTTTTTCGGATTACAATCAAGCGAGATAGCCTAATAGTCCCAAAGAAGACCTGGTTTAGGAATGAAGTACTGCGTTTTCCGAGATACTTTCATAACACAAGCGCAATTCTTCCAAATGTGGCGCTAACCTTTCCAACCTGGCTGTAACATCAATGGCGCGTAGCCGCGATTCCGACCGCATGATAAAATCGGGCGAATGATTGATCTGCGCCTGACATAGACGACCCAATGTCGTGAAGGTTTTTGACATGCCCGCAAAAGACTTCTTGTTTCGCGGCGAGATGGCCGAACTTGATCCCGAAGTGGCGGAGTTGATCCGTCACGAGACCGCTCGCCAGGCCCGTTACCTGATTCTGATCCCGTCTGAAAGCACCATTCCACAGGCCGTGCGGGAGGCGCTGAGTTCTGCATTCCACAATATCTATGCCGAAGGGTATCCGCTGGATGAAACGCGGACGATGAACCAGGCGGAAATCCTGGACTACAATGCCAGGCTGCCGGAATACCGGCGCTTCGCGGACAAACGCTACTATAAAGGAACGGAGTATGCGGACATCGTGGAGGCGCTGGCGAGACGCCGCACGGCTGAACTCGTGGCGACAAAGCAGTATGGGCCGAACCAACTGTTCGTGAATGTGCAGCCACTTTCAGGTGCGCCAGCCAACAACGCGATCTACAGCGCCCTGCTGAACGTGGGCGACACGGTGATGGGGCTGGACCTCCTGCATGGGGGACATCTGACGCACG
Organism: Anaerolineae bacterium; assembly: GCA_016788965.1. GTDB lineage: Bacteria > Chloroflexota > Anaerolineae > Aggregatilineales > Phototrophicaceae > CFX2. Next base: position 14,461 of record JAEUQZ010000057.1, read on the forward strand.
GCAGCCCGGTGAACCGCAGCGGCAAGAACTACAAGATCGTGAGCTACGGCGTCGATCCGGTGACAGAGAAGCTCGATTATGACCAGATCAGGGCGCTGGCGAAGGAACACCGCCCACGCATGATCATTGCGGGGTACACCAGCTATCCCTATGCTCCTGACTGGCAGCAGTTCCGGTCGATTGCCGATGAAGTCGGCGCGTACCTGATGGCCGATGTATCCCACGTCGCAGGCATGGTCATCGCCGGGGTGTATCCCAGCCCGGTTGGGATCGCAGATGTGGTGAGCTTTACCACCCACAAGACGCTGGGCGGGCCGCGCAGCGCGGTGATCGTCACCCACAAGTCGCAGCTTGCAACCAAGATCGACCGGGCGATCTTCCCCGGCGAACAGGGCGGCCCGCACGTCAATACCATCGCGGGTGTGGCGATTGCGATGCGGTTGGCCGCAACTGAGCAGTTCAAGGAACTCCAAAGCCGGACCCTCCACAACGCGAGCCGACTGGCTGAGAAGCTGGCCGAACACGGGCTGCGGATCGCCTACGGCGGAACCAACACCCACATGCTGCTGGTGGACTGCAAGACCATCGTGGGGCCGGACGGCACGACGCTGAGCGGCGATATGGCTGCCCGCATCCTCGACCTGGCCGGGATTGTCCTGAACCGGAATACCATCCCCGGTGATCCGAGCGCGTTCCGCGCATCAGGCATCCGCATTGGGACACCGTGGGTCACGCAGCGGGGCTTCGGCGATGCGGAGATCGACCGGCTGGCCGAACTGATCGCAACCATTCTGAAAGCCTGCGTACCCTTCAGTTACGGCGGGAAGAAGGGGCCGGAGCCGCGTGCAAAGATCGACTTCGATGTGCTTCAGCAGGTGAAGCTGGCGGTGCGCGATCTGGCGGCCAGCGTAGGCATCGACACCGATGCGGAGGCGGATGACTACCCGCACTTCTACTACCTGGATGGAAAGGCCGAGTCGGGCTGGAAGACGCTGGCGATCCGGGGCGAGTTCGCGGCCAGCTTCCTGAACACCGCGCTGACCAGCGATGTGCTGGCGCTCAACACGGGCGACCAGCAGGCCACCTGGATGCTGGAAGCGAGCGGCGCAGTCCTTACACGGGGCGTGCTGGAGAAGGACGGTCAGCGTTATCTTCTGCACGTTGAACAGAAGGCATCCCGCGCGGCGGCCTGGCTGCGGTCGCTCTCAGATGGTTTCGTGGTGTTCGATCCGACCGATCCTTACGCCAAGCTGCCGGGGCCGGTGGATGTGCAGGTGATCGGCCAGACCGATCCTGGGCATATCCAGGTCAATCTCAAGGATGCCCAGGCGGGGTACTGCGCCAAGCCTTATTGGATCGGCCTCAACGGGCCGGAGTACGCCGGGCCGAAAGCGGAAGTCCGCCCTACATTCGAGTGGACGGAGCCGCAGAATACGGGTCTGCTCACGACCACGCTCAACAGCCTGCACCGCGAACTGGGAGCCAAGATGGTCGAGTTCGCGGGCTACGATATGCCGGTGTGGTACTCCTCCGTGACCGAGGAACACCAGGCCGTGCGGACGAAGGCCGGGGTCTTCGACGTGACGCACATGGGAGCGCTGGAAGTCAGCGGTCCCGGCGCGGTGGCCTTCCTGGATACCGTGACCACCAACGAGGTGGAGAAGCTGAGCGTCGGCGAGTCCCACTACACCTACCTGCTCGACCACACGGGCATCCCACTGGACGACCTGATGATCTACCGGATCGGCGCGGAGCAGTTCCTGGTGGTGGTGAATGCCTCCAACAATGACAAGGATTTGGCCTTCCTGCGAGCGGCTCATGGCGGGGAGATCAGCTTTGGGGATGCGGCTGCACCCCCGGCTGGAGCCAACCAGTGCGTGATCCGCGACCTGCGTGACCCGGAAGTCGGGGCGGAGCGACGGGTGGACGTGGCGCTCCAGGGGCCGAAAAGCACCGAGATTCTGCTGGGGCTGGAGGGGAGCGAGGCCGATAAAGCCCGCATCCGCAAGCTGCCGTGGGCGGGGGTCACGCGGGCGGTGTTGGGTGGGTTCGATCTGATCGTCTCGCGGACAGGATACACCGGGGAACGTACAGCCTACGAGTTGTTCGTGCATCCCGATCAGGCTCCGGG
>JAEUQZ010000580.1 GCA_016788965.1 Anaerolineae bacterium
CGCCTGATCTATCTGGGTGACAGCTATCTGGCTTCCAGCCAATCGACCGAAGCGATCAAGTGCTACCACGAGGTAGTCGCCCTGCACCGCGTGCTGGGCGAGACGCAGTCGGCAGCCTACCGCACGGCCCACATCGGGAGCGTTTATGGAGAACTGGGACGGACTTCAGGAACGGACTTTGAAGCCCGGTTCTACTACGAGCTGGCGCGGGATACTTACATCGATGCCCTGAACATGGCCCGCGAGGTCGAGGACACCGCGGGGGAAGGGGATTTCCTGAACAGCCTGGGGGTCGTGCTGGGAAATATGGGGGACTACGACCAGGCTATCCAGCACTTCGAGGCGGCCTACCGCCTGTTCCAGCAGATCGGCCTGCTCGACCGGCTGCCCCAGCTTGAGGAGAACCTGACGCTGGCCCATAACCTCCGCAGTCAGGCGATCTAACCGCTTTGGTCAGGGCGAGTCGAGGTTGTCCTCGTCGTCCAGGTTGTTCCCCAGGAGGCGGGTCAGGAAGGCTTCGTCATTCTCGTAGCCGAGCAGGTCGGCGAGGTAGTTGAACTCACAGACGACGGTCTCGAAGAAGTAATTCTCCTCGTAGATTTCCGGCGGGAAGTAGGAGACCATCGCCTCGTAGACCTGCTTAAGATCGACGTAGCGGCGTTCCAGGTAGGCCAGATATTCCGGGGTCAGTGATCGCTCGGTCATGGTAACGCTCCCTCCTACGTCGAACTAGAAACTGCCGGGCACAGATCGCCATAATCCGGCGGCTCCGCCTGGATCAGCGGCCAGAATGAAGACCAGCCCGCGCTGGGACAGGTAGATCATGCGTCCGCGCTCGAAAGCCTGGACAGCCGCCTGACCCGCGTTTTCCCCGATGACTGCCCAACCTAATCCATTCCGCACATCGGGATAGCTCCGCCAGACTTTGCCGAAGCCACGTACCGGCTCGATCAAGCCCGTGGGCGGGGTTTCACCGCCGCTTTCGGGATCGACCCCACTGACGAAGGTATCGTCGAAGCGCTGGTAACGGCCGCTGCTGTAGAGGACGATGATCTCGGCGGGGGGGCCGGCCAGCCAGAACATTTCCCCGCGCTCGTAAAGCTGGGAGGCGCTGGAGTAGGTCAGGGCAGCGGGGGGCGCACCGAGGGGACAACCGATCTGCTGGGTGATGGTCGGGTCGGAGGTGGTCAGGGCCGCGAAGCCGCCAGGGGGTGGGTAGGCGCAGGTGGTGGTCTGAAGCGGTGGGCTGGTGGGGAGACCAACGGTGGGCACGAGGGGAACCGAGGTAATGACCGTGGCCTGAGCCGCGAGCAGCGCCAGGGCGACCAGCCCTTCGTTATCGGCGGTGGGCGGCGGGGTCGGGGTCACGGTGGGGGTATCGCTGGGGGTTGGGGTGGGCGTTTCGGTGATGGTCGCGCTGGGTGTGACCGAAAGCGTGGCCGTGGGGGTCAGGGATGGGGTGGAGGTGGCCCCCTGGATCGGAGCGGGGGTTTCCGGCGCGGGAGTGAGGGTCTGGGTCAGGGTAGGAAGCTGGGCGACGGTGGGCAGGTTGGAATCCGGAACGGGAGATGGAGCAGCCGGGCCGCAGCCGGAGAAGACCGAGGCCAGGAGAACCAGGGCTAAGATTATCCGCGCAGGGCGGGAGTTGGGTCGCTGAGCAGTGGGCAGATTCATAGGGGTCATTATAGCTGAATCTCGGGGATGGATCAGTAATTAATATCTAACCGATTACTTATAGATTTTCAAAGAGACAACTTGAGAAAAGTGATAAGAATGAGAATCGAGAAAGAATGCGAATCCTGAGAATCCGGGCCGACTTTGTCGGAAATGTCGTCAGTGACAGCGTGGCTGATCGCCGGAGTAAGCTGAATTGTCCAAAATGTCGTCCACGCCGTCCGGACAGATTGGCACAAATGGCAGCAATTGCAGCAGCGGCAATTGGCAATTTCGTGCCAGATGGTGGGATTTGAGCAGGCGCAAGGGCGCGATTTTGTGACATATCCTCAAGGGTCAAACCGATCTCCACGGGAAAAATACCCGGTTTTGTGGCGGCAATGGCGGCAATGGCGGACACGCCACCCGCGCCGTTTTGTGTCAGCCTCCTCTGCATTCGCATCGCACCCCACGACGAAAACCTCATACAGATCGAACCGCCAAGTCGCCAAGGACGCCAAGATCATACGGAGAGTGTGGGGATATACAGAGCAGAAACCGCTGCCCCCGGATCGGCCACTGGGCGATGCTGCAAATGCAAATCACCGAAAAGTTGCAAATGTTGCAGTTGCAACTGCGTCAGATTTGCAACAATGATGGGCTGCGATATTTGTAGACGATAGGTTGTAAAGGTGCGGCGGGGGCAA
>JAEUQZ010000581.1 GCA_016788965.1 Anaerolineae bacterium
GATGATCCTGCTGTTCGTCGCAGGGCTGGCGGTTGTGCTGCTCCTGATGGGCGCTGCGCTGCGGATGTGGCATCTCTCCACGCTGCCCGCCGGACTGCATGATGACGAGATCACCGACATCCGTATCACCGAAGGCATCCGCCAGGGGTCGATTGAGGTCTTCTACGATCTGGGTGATGAAGGCCGCGAAAGCCTCTACCACATGATGCTGGCCGCCGTCACCGGCGTCGTCGGTAACGGGACCGTCGGCTATACCGCCCTGTCGCTCTGGGCGGGGATGCTGCTGCTGGCCGCCGTCTATGCCCTGGCGACCCGCCTTTTCAGTCCTGCTGTCGGCGTCGCCGCCCTCGGCTTGCTCTCCACCAACCTCTGGGCCATCTTCCTCAGCCGCGAGATCGCCCGCGAGGCGCTGCTGCCCGGCCTGGTCGCCGTCCTACTGCTGACCCTGGCGCGAGCCTTTTCGGTCTACCGCGAGCGCCATCCCAGCCTACCGGAAAACACCATCTTTGCCGTGCTGGGGGTTCTGCTCGGCCTCGGCTTCTACCTGCACCCGTCCCATTTCATGATCGTGCTGTTCAGCATGGCCTTCATCGCCTACTGGCTGCTCTCCCGCCGCCGCCTGCCGCAGCAAACCTTCGGCTATCTGCTCTTCAGCCTGCTCGTCTTCATCATCATCGGGATGCCTTACCTGCTCTCGACCGTCCGCCTGCCTGATCTGAGCGGCGCTGCCCGCATCGTCGATGGCTACAACGTCATCCAGAATCCACCGCTGAATGCCATTGTCGGCAGCATCGGCGGCATCCTCTTTCAGGGCGACTCGTCCGCCATTCACAACCTGCCTGGCCGCCCCCTGATCGACCTGCTGAGCGGCCTCATCATGCTCATCGGCGTGCTGACCACCGCCCGGCGCTGGCGCGAGCCGCGTTATACGCTGATTGCTTTTGCCACGGTTGCCCTCGTTCCGGTCGCCTTTCTTTCCGGTCGCACGCCCGATTTCCTGGCACTGACCCCGCTGCTGCCCCTGATCGCCATCTTCTTCGGATTGGGTCTGGCGACCCTCCACCGCAGCGTCGATCCCCGCCTGCGGCTGGTGATCCGCGTCGGGGCAGCCATCCTGCTGATCTTCAACCTGGTCTGGACATGGCGCGATCTCTTCCAGGTCTGGCCGAGTTTGCCCGCCGTCGCTGAAGGCTATCACAGCCGCGCCGGACAGCTTGCTGCCTACCTCGACCGCACCGCCGCCGATATTCCGACCGTGCTGTGCGAGTCCGATTGGCAGTTCCACAAAAATGATGCCCTGAGCGGAACCGACCTGATCCTGCTGATGATGAACCGCAAGGATGTGCATCTGCGTTACGCCGACTGCGGCACAGGCCTGATCTTCATCGACGGCGGCGAGCGCCAGCAGATCATCATGCCTGATCCGAATACGCTGGCGAACATGCAGCCCTATCTGCGCGGCTGGATCGACCAGGGCGTGCAGCCGCCAGATGTACCGCCCGACTCCGTCGTGGAGATGCAGGTCGCCCAGCAGTTGGCCGATACCGTCGGCCGCTTCACCACCATGTCCCCGGCGGGTTACGCCCCGGATTCGCCCGGCGGCAGCGGGCTGGCCGTCCCGCCCGTGCGCTTCGGCGGCAATATCGCCTTCCTCGGCTACGAACCAGAGAGCGGCGGACTCTATCCGCCCGGCGGTGTGGTCACGACCATCACTTACTGGCGCGTCGATGGCGCGGTCCCGCCTGATCTGCGCCTCTTCACCCACGTCCTCTCCGATCCGGTCGCCATCGCCGCCCAGAACGACACCATCAGCGTCGATGTCAGCCAGCTTGGTCTGCGCGATGTCTTCATCCAGATCACCTTTGTGCCGCTGCCTCTACAGACCCCGCCCGGCATGTACCAGATTTCCGTCGGAGCCTATACCGCCGCCAACGACCAGCGTATGCCCGTCATGGACAAGGACACCGACCTGCCGCGCGGTAATCGTCTGTTCCTCGGCCAGATCACGGTCGGTCAGGCCTGACCATGTTCGAGATCGTCTTTCTGGGTACATCGGCCTCGGCGCCGTCGGTTTATCGGGGACTGCCCGCGCAGATGGTGCTGGCCGGGGAACACCGCTTCCTGGTGGACTGCGGCGAAGGCACGCAGCGCCAGATTCTCCGCAGCGGCATGGGCTTCAAACGCCTCAACCGCATCCTGCTGACCCACTCCCACCTCGATCACATCCTCGGCTTGGGCGGGCTGCTGTCCACCTTCGCCCGCTGGGAGAGCCTGGATGAGATTGAAATCTGGGGCGGCAAAGTCACGCTCGACCGCGTGCAGGCGCTCCTCTATGGCGTGGTGCTGG
>JAEUQZ010000582.1 GCA_016788965.1 Anaerolineae bacterium
CGTGCAGAGCAGCGCCGACGCTTTCGTGAGCGGCACGTTCGAGTGGGCGGAGGATGGGGCGGGGTTCCGCTTTGTCCCGGCGGCGCGGCTGCCGATTGATACGGTGTTCGAGGCGGGCTTCCGCAATACCAGCGCGGTGCTGGGGGCGGGCGGCGCGGCGGCGCTGGGTGGGTTCAGTCAGTGGCAGTTCGCCACGGTTCCGCTGCCGGGCATCCTCAGCACCGACCCGCCAAACGGGATGCCGGACGCCTACCCGTATGGCAGCTTCACGATTTACTTCGCTTCGGAGATGAATATCGATTCGCTCCAGGACAAGATCACGATTGATCCGAAGCCGTGGCGCGACCCGGACTACTATTACAGCGATTGGGATAACAGCTACACGGTCAATTTCCCGGTCGAGCCAAGCACCGATTACACCGTCACCATCGCGGCGGGGATGCAGGACATCTACGGCAATACCATCCGCGAAGAGCGGGTGATCCGGTATACGACCCAGGCCTATGAAGGCGGGTTCTCGCTGGAAGTGCCGCGCAGCATCGGCTTCTACAATGCCTATGCCGAGCAGACCCGGCTGTACATGCGCTACCGCAACCTGAACCAGATGGACTTCCAGTTGTGGCAGCTTCCGGTGGGCCGGGTGATGGATGCCATGGCCGTCGATCCGTACAGCGCGCCCACCACGTTGTTAGAAACGCTGTCTTCGGACTGGGCGGTGCTGCTGCGGCAGTGGCAGATCGCTCTTGCGCCCGATCTGAACGTCGAAAATTACGAACTGCTGCAACTGAGCGGGCAGGCCGCGAATCTGGAGTGCCCCGGCGCGCCGCCGAGCCGCCTGAAGGTCGGCGATATCGCCATCGTCATCAGCGATCCTGACCCGGTACGCGCCCGCGAATCCGCGCCGGATGGGGCGGTCATCGACCAGCTTTACCGGGATTACCAACTGCCCATCGTGGGCGGGCCGGTCTGCGCCGACTCGATTGTGTGGTGGGAGGCGCGGCTGCGCGATGATCGCACAGCGTGGGTCGCGGAGGCGCTCTCCGGCGGCGCGGAGGATGAGTATCTGCTGGAGGTGCGGATTCCGGCACAGGATGCCGAAGTGGTTGTCTCTGAAGCGGTGGGCGGCGGGCTGGCTCCAGGGGTTTACCTGCTGCGCGTGAGTGCACCGGAGCAGGCTGCGATGGGCGCGGGGCCGACACCACATGTGCTGGTGGTCGGGACGGCCAACCTGACGATGAAATCGACGGTGGACAGCCTGCTGATCTGGGCGACGGATGTACAGTCCGGCCTGCCGCTGGCGAACCAGCCGATCTCGGTGTATGCCGCCGGATCGAGGGATACACCCATCGCCACCGGAATGACGGACGCCGACGGGTTGATGCAGGTCAGTCTGTCGCGCCGCGTCGATCTGTTCCAGCCGTTGTTCGCGGTGCTGCAAACCGAAACGCAGTTCGGGTTCACCTCGGCGGATTGGTCGGACGGGGTGGAGCCGTACTCGTTCGGTCAGGAGACGGTCTACTCGCCGGAGCCATACCGGGCGTATCTGTATACGGATCGTCCGCTGTACCGGCCAGGGCAGCCGGTCTACTTCCGGGGTGTGGTGCGGGCGAAGGATGATGTGCGCTACCCGCTGCCGGATTTCAGCACGATTCCGGTCAAGATTTATGACTCCAACGGGCAGATTCTCTTCGAGAACGATGTGCCACTGACGGCCTTCGGGACGTTCAGCGGACAGTTCGATCTGGCCGAGAATGCGCCGCTGGGCTACTACTCGATCACGGCGGAACTGGGCCGACGGGATGAGCAGACGGGTTACTATCCGCCGACGGGACAGATCGGGTTCGGCGTGGCGGAATACCGGCTGCCGGAATTCCAGGTGAACGTCACCCCGGCGGCCGATCAGGTGGCGAATGGCGATACGATCTCGGTCAAGATCGACAGCCGCTACTTCTTCGGCGGGGTGGTGAGCAACGCCACGGTGGATTACACAGTAGTGGCGCAGCCGTACTTCTTCAGCTACGACGGGCCGGGTTACTACGACTTCTTCGATTACGATGTCGATGCCGGGCTGAGCGGGGTATTCAGCGGCAGCGGCGAGGTCGCTACCGGAACGGGCACGACCGATGCCCAGGGGGTGCTGACGGTCGAGATTCCAGGATCGCTGGAAGACGCGGCGCAGAGCGCCCGCTTCATCATCGAGGCGGTCGTGACCGACGAGAGCCAGCAGGTGGTCGCCGGACGCACCGAGGTGATCGTCCACAAGGGGTTGCTGTACATCGGGGCTGTGCCGGAACTGTACGTCGGCACGGCGGGAGAAGAGTCGGTCATCGACCTGATC
>JAEUQZ010000583.1 GCA_016788965.1 Anaerolineae bacterium
TGAGTACCAGCTCACCGTGAATGATGTGATGGACGCCGTCCGTTCGGGCCATTCGGATCAGTCTGAGGGTCGGTCAGGCAGTTGGCCCATTCCGGGCAGCCACCCTGACCAGCGCCGTTACCACTTCCTGGCCCCTGCGCGCCGATCACACTCACGGTCAGGGCCAGCGCCACCAACACCAGGGCGGCGATCACGATCAGTCTGCGGGTACTCATGTTCTTGCTCCTTCATACTTGGGTTCACTGATCTGCCCCCAGAATAGGTCAGGAGTGTGTAGAAATTATGAAGGCGGTGTGTTGAACTTGCGGGGATTGCCGGAAAACAAAAGGGCGGCTCAGCTCGCCGCCCCACAGACTTGTTCGGTTCATGATCGCTGACGCACGGTCAGCACTTGCGGCCAGCCCCTCAGAGGCCGCCCGGCGAGACCGCAACCGGGGCCGCGCGTGATCCGGCGCTGCTGCCCTTCACCGCGAAGGTAGACAGCTTGCGCTTGACGTGTGGATTTCCGCAGGCTGGGCACAAGACCGCATCGGCCTGGGATGCGCTGCGGACGAGCTTCTCGAAAGGCCGCCCGCAGCCGGGACAGTCGTATTCAAACAACGGCATGGCGGATTATCCCTTGTCTTCCAGGCTGGCGACGACGCGGTTCAGTTTGGCATAGGCTTCTTCAGCAATGGGTTTCAGATCGGGATGGGTGATGACCCCCATCATCATCATCGGGTCGATGATGTCCACCTGAACGGTCGCGTCATCCACCTGGGAGACGGTCACGTTGCAGGGCAGCAGCAGACCGACTTCCGGCGCGGTCGAAAGCGCCCGGTACGCCAGCGGCGGGTTGCACGCCCCCAGAATCTTGTACGGGCGGAAGTCCACATCCAGCTTCTTCTTGAGCGTCTCTTGCACGTCGATTTCGGTCAGCACGCCGAAGCCTTCGGCCTTGAGCGCGGCCGTCACCCGTTCGAGCGCGGTGGCATAATCGGTCTTGAGATAGACGGTCAATCCCAGTTTCGCAGTAGTCGTGTCGTTCATGTTGCTTACTCCTGATGTCAGCCCAATCCCTCTAAGCGCCCCGCTTGACCTTGAAGCCGGCCATCTGCCAGCCGATCATGCCAGCCCGCAGGTTGAGAGCGGTGTACCCGGCATTAGTCAACTGGCGGGTAGCGATGCTGCTGCGCGATCCCGATTGGCACACGCACAGGATTTCGCGGTCGGTGGGCAGCTCGGCCATGCGGCGGCCCAACTCGCCGATGGGGATCAGCTTGGCTCCGGGGATATGCCCGCCGCGGAATTCCTCCGGCTCGCGCACATCCAGGATGTAAAGCGGCGCTTTTTCGTCGAGGCGGGCTTTGGCTTCGCTGGCGGTGAGTGTATTGGCGGCCGTACCGCTGAACAGAGACTTGAACAGATTCATCGTACCGTCCGGTAGAAGAAGAGGCTTATCCTTTCATTATAGTCCCTGGTGGGCTGGCAGAGTTCCCCTCAATCGCTTATGCTATGCCATTAGCGCGGACTAATGGCAGGCTGTTCAAGTCATGTTCGACCTCCACAAGCTCCAGATATTCCTGCATGTCGCTCAGGAGGGCAGTTTCAGCGCGGCAGCCGAGCGGTTGTTCATCACCCAGTCGGCGGTCAGCCAGCACATCAAGGAACTGGAAGCCAGCCTGGGGCGCACCCTGTTCGAGCGGGGACGGCGCGGCGTGCGACTGACCCCGGCGGGCGAGACGCTCTACCGCTACGCCCGCGAAATCTTCGCACTGGTGGCGCGGGCGGAAACCGCCCTGACCGATGTCGAGCAGCTTCCGGCGGGGAAGGTCAGTCTGGGAGCGACCCCCGGCATCGCCAACTATCTCGCCCCTGAATGGGTGCAGAACTTCCGGCGGCGTTATCCCAAGCTGACAGCCGCCATCCAGACCGGCGTCACTTCCGAGATCATCCAGGCGGTGCTGGCGCGGCGGCTCGATCTGGGTCTGCTGGAAGGCGAACTCGACGGATACACCGATGAACGGCTTGGCTGGGTTGGACTGGCCGAAATCGAGCAGCGGGTCATCGTCGGCAGCCGCCACCCCTGGTGGAACGCCGAGGCGGTCACGCTGGATGCGCTCGGCGGGCAGACCTTCGTCATGCGCCCGCTCAACAGCCAGTCGCGCATCTGGGTGGATCAAGTCCTGCGCCAGCGTGGGATCGAGCCGGCCGTCGGCGCGGAATTCGACAGCCCCGAAGCCATCAAGCGGGCGGTGATGCGCGGAACCTGCCTGACCATCCTGCCGGAATATGTCACCCAGCAGGAAGTCGAGGCCGGGCTGCTGCGGGCGCTGCCGGTCCGCGACG
>JAEUQZ010000584.1 GCA_016788965.1 Anaerolineae bacterium
CTCGGCTACACCGACTCACCCATCTACACCCCGCATGAAGCCGGCGTCCGCCTCGTCGAAATTTCCCGGCGCTATGACTTCGCCTTCTTCTCCCATTGGCTCACCGATGTCGTCGGGCATCGCGGCCCCGTCGAAGATGGCGTCAAGCTCCTCGACCTGTTCGATGGTGTCATGAGCGGCGTCCTCGATGCTTGGGATGACGACGAAGGCCTCATCATCGTCACCAGCGATCACGGCAACCTGGAAGACCTCGGCACGCGCAGCCATACCGAAAACGAGGTCCCCACGCTCATCATCGGCTCGCGCAAGGACATCTTTGCCGGTGGCTTCACCGATCTCACTGGCTTCGTCCCCCGCATGGCCGATCTGCTGAGTGTGTGATTCTGCTTCGCCTTTCAGTACAATCTTCCTACGGCAAACCTGTGGCTCAGGAATTGGAGGCGATGACGGTGAACTATCCCGCGAACCTGCTGCCCGTCTTTCAACAATTCATCACCGCGGAGTACGCTTCGCTGACCCGCGCCGGTGAACCTATCACCATGCCCGTGACGCCCTACGTTGGCGAGTCCGGCACGCTCGACATCAGCACCGGCCTGACCTACCCGACAAAGGCCGAACGCGCCCGTCGCAATCCTCACGTCGCCCTGCTCTATTCGGACTCTAAAGGCTCCGGTCTGGCCGCCGCCCCCACCGTGCTGGTGCAGGGCAAAGCCGCCGTCCGCGACGCAGACTTGCAGGCCAACACCGACCGCTATATGCGCGATTCCTTTCGCAAGCTTCCTGCCGCCACCGCCGGCACGCCCGCCTTCATCCTTCGGTCAATGGCCTACTACTACACGCGCATCTGGATCGAGATCACGCCCGCCCGCATCATGTGGTGGGCCCCAGGCCAGCTAGATACACCGCCCCAGGTCTGGGAAGCGCCCGCGGATACCATCTACCCCGGCTCCGATCCCGCCCCTGCGGGCACAACCCCCGGCGCATGGAAAGAGGGTCCCTCGGAGTGGCAGTCTGGGGCGCAGCGCGCGGTTCAGGCGCTCGGCCTGCCCGTGCTGACCGTGACGGGCGCAGACGGTTATCCCTACCTCATGCGTGCCCGCAGCGTGAAACTTACCGCCGACGGTTTCCAGTTGGATATGCCTCGTGGGATGACCTGGGCGGCCACAGGCCCAGCCTGCCTCACCTTCCATTACCATCCTGAAGTCTTCACCGGCCAGGAGAACATGATGTTCGTCGGCACATCTCAACAGGACGGCACAGCCGTCAGCTTTGCCGTCAAGCGGCGCATCGGCGATTGGAGCGCGGGCGGCGATAATCGCCTCCTCGGCCTCTGGTCGTTCATCAGCGCCGGCTTCAAGCTGCGCTCCCGCTTGCGAGCAGAAGCCGCCCGCCGCAACCAGCCCGTCCCCAAGATCAATCTGCCAGGATAAATTTTTGGTCTTCTCAGGGCACAAGAATTCACTTTAGCCAATGGGGATACCGTGGCGTTGCGCTGCGCCCTGTCCCTTCAGTGGACGTGGCTTTTCGGCAGCCCGACACTTTAGTGTCTGGCGATCAGTAACATAACGACTAGGATCATATCGGATCGTCATTGAGCGAGAATTCAGCATGAGCATCGACGCAGAAAACCTCAAACAAACCATGCGCTGTTGGGTCAGCGGTGTCACCATCGTCACCACGGCCCACGAAGGTCAGCGAGCCGGCTTGACCGCCAGTTCCTTCACCTCCATCTCGGTCGAGCCACCGCTGATCCTCTTCTCCATCCAGCATTACACCGATACCTTCAAGCTGATCGAGCAGTCCGGCATCTTCGCCATATCGATGCTGCGCGAAGATCAGGCCAACCTCTCCGCCCAATTTGCCGGGTTCGCCCAACTGCCGGAAGGAGCCGACAAATTCTACAACGTCAACCTCACGACGGCTGTCACAGGTGCGCCCATCCTGGCCGATTCCATTGCCTGGCTGGACTGCCGCCTGGAAGCCATCTACGAAGCCTCCATCAGCCGCATCGTCGTCGGCGAAGTCGTCGCCACCGGGCAGAACCCCGACCCGCGCTACCCGCTGGCCTACCACAACCGGGGCTATTTCAATCTCGTCCCCCAGACTCCCCCATGACCGCCCACATTCAGCCACTTGCCCCGCACGCCATTTGTGCCTGTCATGCCGCATTTCTGGCTAAAAGCTAAAGGCTATCAGCTAACGGCTATTCAAGACACCAAAGAGTTACCAAAATGTCACCCTTTCCATCCTACTTTGTGCTATCGTAGGATTACGGACGGGTAGGGACGCCATTTTTGGCGTCCGGTTGCGAGCCATCCC
>JAEUQZ010000585.1 GCA_016788965.1 Anaerolineae bacterium
TCCGCTCTTTGTGGCGCGTAAGGAAGATGTGAAGACGCTGCCGGTTGCCCTGGCAACTTAGCATGCCGGGCCACGCGCGCTCACCGAGTGGAATATGGTCATGGCCGGGGCGGTCATTACGGTGCTGCCCATTCTGGCAGCCTACCTGCTGGCTCAGCGCTGGTTCGTCTCCGGCGCGATCTCCAGCGGGATTAAAGGTTAGGTTTCGTCAAGCGACGAAATGCGGTTGTGTCATCGAAAATGTACAGGGAAAGGAATTCGCTATGTTTCGCCGATCATTGCTGTTGATACTGGTCTTGGTATTGTTGGCTGCGCTGCCGGTGGCCGCCCAGGAAACCACGATCCGCTATTTCACGTTCTCTGCCGCGCCGGATCATCTGGAAGATCTGGACACCATCATCGCCGCTTTTGAAGAGGCCAATCCCGGCATTAATGTCGAAGTGGAAACCGCGCCGTTCGCTGACTACTTCACGCTGCTCCAGGCCGGTGTCGCAAGCGGCGATGCGCCGGATGTCTTCGAGCTAAACTACGAAAACTTCGTCACCTATGCCGCTAACGGCGCCCTGCTGGACCTTTCCGGCAAAGTCAGCGCCGATGCGCCCTTCTATCCCCGGGCATTGGAAGCCTTCCAATATGACGGCGCGCAGATGGCGCTGCCCGCCACCTTCTCGACCGTGCTGCTGTTCTACAATGCCGACCTCTTCGATCAGGCGGGCGTGAGCTATCCTACGACGGAGTGGACCTGGGCGGACGCAATTGAAGCCGCCAAGAAGATTCGCGCGTTGGGTGAGGATACCTGGGGTTTGTTCTCGCCCGTGCAGTTCTGGGAATTCTACAAGAAGGCTGCCCAGAATGGGGAATGCAGCTTCTTCAACGCCGAAATGACCGAATCGACCATCAATTCACCCGCCTGCGTCAGCACGCTGGAGACGATGGTCAGCTTCCAGACGGACGGCATCATGCCCACGGCAGCCGAACTGTCCGGCGTCTCGGACTCGGAACTGTTCCTCAGCGGCAAGGTGGGTATGCTGGTAACGGGCATCTGGATGTTCGGCGCCTTCAAAGATGCACCCTTCAATTGGGATGTGCAGATCGAACCGATGATCAACCAGCACGCGCATCACTTCTTCGCCAACGGCGTGGCCGTCTCGGCTACGACGCAGAACGCCGAAGCCGCGATAGCCTGGGCCGAGTTCATGGCCTCCAGCGAGACCGCCGCGACCGTGCGCGTGAACAGCGCCTGGGAACTGCCCGCATTGGATAAGCCGGAATACTTCGCGGCTTATCTGGAGCAGACTCCCCCGGCCAACCGCGCTGCCGTCTTCATGGCGCTGGAAAGCCCGGTGACTCCGCCGGTCATCGAGCGCCAGAACGAGATGCAGGATGCGGTCAACGCCCTGTTGACCCAGGTCGTCGATGGGGAACTGACAGCGCAAGAAGCGCTCGACCAGGCCAAGACCCAACTCGACGCACTCCTCAAGTAAGCTAAGCCGCTGAAACCAGTGGAGAAGAGGAGAGGGACTACAGCCCTCTCCTCTTCCGCCGGACTTGTATGGAACACACCCATGATTGATTTACAGCAGCGCAGTATCGAAATCATCCACGCCGGCCAGTTCGATGGCGCTTACGCCGCTTGCCTGAGCTTCTCGCAGTATGGCTATTCCTGGCTGCGTGACGGAACCTGGATCGCTGAAGGCATGGATGCCGCTGGACAGCACGACAGCGCCCGCGCGTTTCATCGATGGGCCGCTCGGACTCTGCTGCGTTATACGAGCCGGGTGCAGCATCTCCTCGACAGACTGGCACGCGGCGAACCCTCACAGGAGGCGGACTACCTGCCGACTCGGTTTGAGCTGGATGGCGGAGTGGGACGGGAAGACTGGCCGGATTTCCAACTGGATGGTTACGGCGCGTGGCTCTGGGGCGCTGTTCAGCATGTTTCCAGGCATCACGACGATGCGCTCTGGCAGGAACTCAGACCGGCAGCCGAATTGACCGCGCGCTATGTGGCGGCGCTGTGGCAGTCCCCGAATTACGACTGTTGGGAAGAAAACCGCCAGCACATCCATCCCTCGACGCTGGCGGCCCTGTATGGCGGACTGCGGGCGGTTGAATCGCTCGCGCCGGAGATCATCCCCGAGGGACTGCCAGCAGTTATCCGCGATTACGTCCTGACCAAGGCGGTCGCGACGGATGGACACTTCATGAAGTACCTGGGCAGCAACGCCGTGGATGCCAGCCTGTTGTGGCTGGCCGTCCCATACCGCCTGGTCGAAATCGAAGATCCTCGTTTCCAGGCGACGCTGGCGAAGATCG
>JAEUQZ010000586.1 GCA_016788965.1 Anaerolineae bacterium
ATATTGAAAAGGATCAGCGCCTGGACGTTGTTGATGTCTTCGATACCCTGGCGGTCCAGCTCGGTCTTGACGACTTCGAGGAACTGCCGGTGCAGCCGCTCGATCAGGCTCAGCGCCCGCCACCACAACAGCAGTCGCCTCAATCCCCGCGCCTGACCAAACCCCATCGCCTGAACTTCCGCCCCATAAACGGTATAGCGCCCCCTGAGATGCGGATACCGCAGCGCCAGCACGCGCACCGATTCGAACTGCGCCATCACCCGCGCCAGATTCAATTGCACCGGGATGGCCCAATCATCCGGCCCGGCGCTGAATCCCGGCAGTAGAATGCCGACCCGTATCACGCCTCGCGCCGCACGCTGACCGGCTGCCGAATGGTATTGAGTACCGGACAGGCCGTCTCCACCGCCGCATGAATCCGCTCGATGTCCGCCGCTTCTGCCGGGCTGTCCACCGTCGCGGCATAGCGGATGTCCTCCATCACTGGGATCGGATTCTCCCCCATCCCCAGCACGGGCTTGTAATCCAACCGTCCGCTCACCTTCACCTCGACGTGATCTAGCGGGATATGCAGCATCGCCGCCTGGATCAGATACGTATGCACCAGGCAGCTTGCCAGCGACCCCAGCAGCATCTCCGGCGCTGTCGGGCCGAGCGCGTGCCCGGCTAACCCCGGCGCCGAATCGCTGATGACCACCGTTTCGCCCATCCGCGTCGGCCGCGCCCCGGTGATCCCGGCCACCGCCGAGGACGCCTTGATCGTCACCAGCGCGCTGTCAGGGTTCGCCGTCCAATCAGCCTGCCGCGCGGCAATCGCCTCGCGCTTCCGCTCAAGATACGAGTCCAGTTTCGCCATGTTTTCCCCCATGTGAATCGGTTTCCGTTTTTCGCCGCCACACCACGGCCCCCGCCATCATCACCATCGCCGCCGCTTCGGCAATGAAGATCGCCCCCGCTGCGCCCACCGCGCCGTGCTGAGGAATGAGCACCGCCGCCGTACTCGCCAGAATTCCCAACCCCAACAGACTGATCACATTGGTCATCTGCTCGCGTCCCTTCGCATACCAGTACAGCGTCAGCAGACCTTTGAGCAGAGACGGCACGAGCGCCCACCCGGCCAGGCTCAGCGCCGCCTGCGCCCCCGCGAACGCTCCCCCAAATGTCACCTCGATTAGCATCCCTCCCAACACACTCAGCGCCACTGCGAACCCGATCCCGTAGATGCCCAGTGCCGCCGCGCTCCGTTGCAGGGTCCTGTGAACTTGCCCCGTCTCTGTCTCCAGCATCATCACCATCGGCAGCAGCGCCCCGAACAGCGCGTTCGGCAGCATCCGCCCGGCTTCCATGAACCGCAGCACCGCCGCCAGATCACCCGCCTGACTCAAGCCGCCCAATCGCTCCATCAGAATCATCGGCAGCCGCATCGAAATCACTGCGATCAACCCTGCCGCCGCGAACGGCCACGCCCGCCGCAGCAGATCGACCGCCTGCCTCCGCCTCAATCGTTCTGATTCAACCGGACTATCCGACTGGAACCACCGCTTCCACACCCACCATGCCGCGACCAACTGCCCTGCCGACGTCAGCGTATTCACCGCCACCGCTGCCAGCACATCCCCACCCCCGGCGATGACCAATCCCGTTACCGCCACCTGAACCGCCAGCATCCCGATGTTCAGCCACGGGATCGGCCACATCGCCTGCCGCACCCGGTAAACCGTCGAAAATGTCCCAAATAGCGGCTGAATGGCGATCAGTGGAGCCGAGGCGATCAACGCCCGGATCACCTCCGACTCTGAGCTAATCAGCGGAGAGATGACGATGAAGGCCAGACTCAAGCCCCCGCCCAGCCACACCCGCAGCCAGATCACCCCGGCGAGATGCTTGGCTTCGCGTTCGGGATCCGCGATCCACTCGCGCGTCAGCAGCGTGCCCACCCCGAACTCCGCCATCAACCAGACCATGCCGATCCACGCCAGCGCCGTGCTGTATACCCCCAGCCCGGACTGCCCAAACCCCCGCCCGATCAGCACGGACAGCACGAACGACAGCGCCGCCCCCACCAGACTGCTGATGAACAGCGCCTGCGTATTCCGCCGCAGCGTTCCCATGGAGCCGGAAGCCTAAATCGCACGATCTGCGTTTGGTGCAGATCTTCTCGTCAGCGCCTTTTTAGTTCCCCCTCTCTCACGAAGTGGAGAGGGGGTTGGGGGGTGAGGATCAGAAACGAAATCTGTGTCGGACTGCATGACAGCCTCTAATGCACGACTAGCTCAGGATAACCC
>JAEUQZ010000587.1 GCA_016788965.1 Anaerolineae bacterium
GAGGTCTGCTCCGGCGGGATTGGCGGGGCCTGCCCGTCGAACTTCCGGATGCCGTCCAGGACGAAGGCATAAACCTGAGGGTGCTGGGGTTTCATCCAGCGGGGGACAAACACCTCGAAGCCGCCCGGAACCGGGCGCATCATGAGGCTGGCGCGGTGCTGGCGGCGGATGCGGATGTTGAATTGGGCGCAGAGATCGGCCAGCGATGGCTCAGGGGCGGCACTGCGTCCGCGTCCCAGGTGTTTGCCGACGAAGCGCATGGAAGACATCCCCTGAAACAAGAAGAGCGCAGGCGGCTGCGCTCTTGTTACTGGAAAGGTTTCCTGTGATCGATCAGCGAACCGGTTCGGCTTCGATGCTGAGCCGATCAATGGCATCCATCATGTCGTGGAACTGCTGGATGTACAACTGCTGTTTGGCATCGCTCATGGCGACGGGCGGATTGGGATGGACTTCGACCATCACGCCGTCGGCGCCGCTGGCTTTGGCGACCCGCGCTAAGGGGATGGCGATGTCACGCCGGCCAGCGGAGTGCGAAATATCGACGACGATGGGCAGATGCGATTCGAGCTTGAGGACGGCCACACCGCCGATATCGAGGGTGTTGCGCGTCCACTTTTCGAAGGTGCGGATGCCGCGCTCGATGAGGATGACATTGGGATTGCCGCTGCTGACGATGTACTCGGCAGCGTAGAGGAATTCTTCCAGGGTGGCGGCCAGACCGCGCTTGAGGATGACTGGCTGGCGCACCTGCCCAAGCGACTTGAGCAGGAAGCTGTTCTGCATGTTGCGCGCGCCGACCCAGAAGATGTCCACATAGTCGGACATCATGGCAATCTGGCTGGCGTCCATGATCTCGCTGGTGATGAACATGCCGTATTTGTTGGCGACCTGCCGGGCGATTTTCAGGCCGGGTTCGCCCATGCCCTGGTAGTCATAGGGGGAGGTGCGGGGTTTGAAGACCATGCCGCGCAGAATTTTGACGCCGCGCGTCACCAGAGCGGCAGCGGTCTCGTCCATCTGCTCCATGCTCTCGACGGCGCAGGGGCCGGAGATCACCTGGAACTTGCCGCCGCCAATCTGCGTCTCGCCGTCGGGGAGGGTGATGACGGTGGCCTGATCGGGCGATTTGCGCTGGACGAGAATCTTGGCTTTGGCTTCTTTCTCCTCTAAAGCCATCGTCGCGCGGAAGATTTCACGGAAGAGGGCCTTGATGGTCTCGTTGCTGAACGGCCCTTTGTTGTTCTGTTCGAGCATGGTGAGCATGAAGGACTCACGCTGCGGGTCGTAAAACGATGTACCCATCTGCTGCTGCACCTTGCCGATTTCGGAGGCGATGGTGGCGCGTTTATTGAGCAGTTCGAGAATTTGCAGGTTGATGACATCGACCTGCGCGCGCAGTTCTTGCAAACGACTTTGAGACATAGCTTCCTCGTCTTGGGGTGTGCCCTGGTTCGTGGCGGCGTATTATACTCTGAGCATCCACGTCATGGCGAGAGGTCATCCGAATTCGGACTCTTGCCGAAGACGGCTTCAAACACGGAGGCCAGCCGGGCGATGGTGTTGGCGACGGGCGGCAGGATCATGGCGCCACGGGCCAACCCCAGGCCATCCCGCATGAAGTCGAGCAGGTAGGCGCTGGCGCGGCTGCCAGAGGTGCGGTCGTAGAGCCAGAACAGCACGACGGCCAGATAGGCGGCATAGAGCAGGGTGGCGATCTGCCGCACCTGCTGATCTTTCGGGGGGTCGGAGGCTCCGGTCACGACCGCCGTGAAGACCTGGCGCATGGGATCATGGGCGCTCGTGCCATGCGTACCGAGGATGCCCAACTCGACATGGGGACTCATGGCCGCGCCGAACAACCCGGCCAGCGGTTCACGGTGCGGGGCGAACTGATCAAGCTCCGCCCGCATGACGTGGTGAAACCGGGCGGCGACCGTCCCTGGCGGGAGTGTTTCGCAGCGGCTCAATGTCTCGGCGGCAAGCTGTTGATAGAGCGCCATGACCAGGCTTTCCTTGCCGGGGAAAAGCTGCTGAAAGGTCTCGACCGGGAGGTCAGCAGCGGCGGCGATCTGCTCGACGGTCACGGCGGCATAGCCGCGTTCGGCCATCAGGCGCAGGCCCGTTTCCAGGGCACGCTGGCGGAGGACAACCCGTTCATCGATGGACGTCACTGTATCTGCTCCAGGTCGATCTCGCGGTGCGTGTATCACTGTACCCGGTCAACAGCGGACTGCGCCAGAGCCACCTTCGCCAAGCGTTCCGAATGAGGTT
>JAEUQZ010000588.1 GCA_016788965.1 Anaerolineae bacterium
GACGGAACGGGCGTCGGTGTGGCCGATGGCGTAGAGGTGGGAGTGGTGGTTTCGGTCGGCGCAGGTGTGGCCGAGGGCGTAGACGTAGGGGTGCTGGTTTCGGAAGGCAGCGCGGTGGCGCTCGGAGACGGTGTGTCCGAGGGGGCAGCGGTCGGAGTCTCCGAGGGCATCACGGTGGCGATCGCGGCGGACGTGGCTATGGGCGCGCTGGTCGCGGTTGTGGTCGGTGTGGGGGTAAGTGTCGGCGTGCTGGTCGCAGTTGCCGTGGGCGTGGCCGTCAATGTTGGTGTTGGGCTAGGCGTCCAGGTGAGCGTGGCTGTCGGTGTGCTGGTCGCGGTCGGTGTCGAAGTATGGGTAACGGTGGGCGTCAATGTGGCCGACGGGGTGAAGGTAGCGGTGGGCGTGGGTGTCGCCGTCGGCGTATGGGTGGCGGTGAAGGTCGGCGAAGGGGTCAGGTTGTCGAGCGAAAGCACCGGGAGGAAGTCGAGCGGCTCCACCCAGCGTACCAGGTTGCGGGCAATCCAGCCGAAACCATCCCCAAAGCGGATGAGTATCCAGGTTGAGTCCTGATTGCGGCCGACCGGCTCGACCTGATCGCCGTTGGTGAGCTGGCCGAGGCGCAGGAAGGTGCGGCCTGGGCCAGCGCGGACGAATCCGCTAGCGGCATCCGGGTCAAGCTGAACCCAGTTGCCTGTGGGGGTTTCGGTGGGGCGGAGCAGAAAGGTTGGAGTTGCGGTGGGAACGCCCGGCGAAGGGGTTAGTTCGGGTGGAGACAGCACCGGAAGCGCGTCCAGGTTTTCGACCCAAGAGGCGAGGTCGCGGCGGATCCAACCGACGGCATCGCCGTAGACGATCAATATCCAGGAACCGGATGGGTCGCGGCTGAGGGGGCGCAGGGGATCGCCCGCTTGAAGACGACCGATGGGCAGATAGTCGCGGCCTGGGCCAGCGCGGACGAAGATATCGTCATCGATGACTCGGCTAACGGCTGGAGTAGGCGTCTGAGCAGATTGGGCGGCGGGCTGAGCGAATACGAACCCAGCCGCACCGGCCAGCACCAGGATCAACACCAGAAGACGCGCGAGTGACTGCCTCAAGCGATGCCCTCGGAAAAAAGCCACAAACCACTCGACAATCCTAACATGAGCGCCACATCACACCAAGTCTGAATCCGGTCGATCACTGAATGGTGAAGGTCGCGGTCGGCTGGATGGGCGTGTCATTGGCCGAAAGCGTGACCGACCACTCGCCAGGGGTGAAGGGAACGACGGTGGGATCGAGAAAGAACCAGATGCAGAAGTTGGATTGATCGGTCGGGACGGTATAGCTATCTTCGGTGACCATTTGCCCGGCGTAGCTCCAGGAGGCGCGTAAGGTCGTCCCGGCGGAGATCGCAAGCGCCGTAGTGCTGACATAGATGCGGGCGATGCTGGCGGGAAATTGGGTGCGGATGTCATCCGGGCAGCCATCGGATTCGCGGATGCTGGCGCTGACGACGGTGTTGACGAAGGCGGAGAGGCCGGTTCCGGGGGTCATGACCGCACCGGGGGCGACTCCAATCTCGCGCCCAGGGGTGGGGGGAACGACGGCGCGGGCAGTGGCGATCAACTGGCGGTTGATGCTGTCCAGATCGGCCAGATCGGTGCTGGCGGCCTGGGCGGTGACGAAGACTTCGACCTGGCGGGCTACGGCAGTTTCGGCCAGGGCGGTGGCTTCGGACTGGTAGGCTGTGCCTTCGGCCTGGAGGGTGGCGGGGACATCGGTGGTGGTGAAGGCGCGGCAGCCGGTCAGGAGCAGGGCGAGCAAGATGACTCCCCAGGCACGGCTTCGCAGCCTGTGAAGGGGTTTTGTGGCGGGAATGGCGGCAATGGCGTCAGTGCCGTCAGGGTTGGATATGGCGGAAGTTTGTAGTTGATAGTTTATCGTTGATAGTTGATAGAACAATACAGAGTCCCTGGAATTGGCACAAATGGCGGCAATTTCGGCAATGGCACACTGGCAATTCTGTGCCAAATGCCTTACATGCAAGCGAGACTTGCCAGAAATGCTGCAAATAGCGCAAATGCAAAACGCGCGAAATGTTGCAAAAGTTGAAAAAGTTGCAGTTGCAACTGCGCTGTATTGATGCAACTGCCGCATGATTTCCCTCGAATGCTGATCCCATATGCGAAACGATAAGAATGATGAGAATGAGAATCGCGCGATTCTTGTCATTTCACATTGGGGATGGCTCGCAACCGGACGCCAAAAATGGCGTCCCTACCCTACGT
>JAEUQZ010000589.1 GCA_016788965.1 Anaerolineae bacterium
TCCCCGCCGGGGCGCTCCGCGACCCCACCAAGATGGAATGGGACTGGTCGAAGGCCGGTGATCCCAACCGCGAAGAAGACCCCCACGAATACCTCAAGATCAAGGGTGAGTTCGTCTACGAAAACAACTTTACCCCGGTCTACCAGTGGTACAGCGGCACAGCCAAACGTTACCTGATGGGCGATCTCATCGACCCCTCGCAGATGACCTATATCACCAATCCCATTGGCAGTCTGCGCGATCCCGGTTCGTTGATCTTCCCCTTCAAGGTGCATTACGCCAAACAGCCCTTCGACACCGAGTTCAAGATTCTGCTTCAGCCGCAGACCGTCGGTGAGACCGGCTACTGGACGACCTTCGATTGGGATCAATCCCTGCGGAACGGCTCGGCCGCGGCCGGCCTGCCCTACAGCGGCAGCTATGGCTTCGCCGAGACGATCATGTACTGGCCGATCACCCACATGGTGCAGCCCGCCGAAAATGCGCTCCAATGCACCGACTGCCACAGCGACAACGGCCGCATGAATTGGGAAGCCCTCGGCTACTATGGCGACCCCCTGATCTGGGGACCCCGCGCCACCGACGGCCTCGCCAGCAGTGAGGTGAACAACGATGACGACACCTAAACTGCGCCTCCGCTCCACCCTGGCCGCGCTCGGCCTGCTCTGTCTGCTGGCCGGAGGACTGCTCCTCGTCAGCCAGCCCAGCGCCGCCGCCCAGGACAACCCGACCTTCCATCCCACCTTCCCGCTGCTGGACGCGGACGGTCAGAACGTGCTGGTATCCGGCGCGGCCGTCTCCACCATGCAGACCTGCGGAGCCTGCCACGATACCGCCTTCATCGCCAGCCACAGCGGTCATGCCGATGCCGGACTGAAGGAAACCGTCCCAGCAGGATCGATCCCCGCTGGTCGCGCCTGGGACACCAGTGACGGCCCGTTCGGGAAATGGGACCCCATCACTTACCGCTATCTCTCGGTCGAGGGCGACAGCCGCATCGACCTGACCACTGCCGATTGGATCCGCGCTTACGGGGCGCGGCATGTCGGCGGCGGCCCCGCGGAATACAGCCGCACGGGAGTCAAACTGACCGACCTGCCCGCCGAGGCCGATCCGCTGGAGACCAGCATCGTTGACCCGGCCACTGGTGAGATGACCCCCTGGAACTGGCAAGAGTCCGGCGTCGTCGAGATGAACTGCTTCCTCTGCCATGCCGCCGCGCCGGATAATGCCGCCCGCATCGCCGCCCTGGAAGCCGGCACATTCGGCTGGGCCAACAGTGCCACCCTGCAATCCGCTGGCATCATCTCCCAGGTAGACGGCCAATGGGTCTGGAACGCCGATGCCTTCAGTGCCGATGGAACCGTCCGCGAAGACCTGATCCTCGTCGGCGACCCGACCGATCAGAACTGCGGCCAGTGTCATGGAACCGTCCACAGTGACGCCCGCGATCCGCTGGCCTTGCAACCGGGTGATTCCACCCAGCGCGTCACGCTCACCACCGGGCAGGTGTTCTCTCCGCAGCGCCTCATCAGCAGCGGCGTCAACCTCACCAACAAGGACACACTCGGACGTTCCTGGGACATCCACGCCGAGCGCGTCGTTGGCTGCACCGACTGCCACTACGCCATCAACAACCCGGTCTTCGATACCGAAGCCGCCGTCACCCGGCCCGAACACCTCCAGTTCGATCCGCGCCGCATGGACTTCGGCGAGTATCTCTACCGGCCGCTGCATCAGTTCGCCAACGCCGGCGCGGAGACCGATACTCAGTTCGGCGGCGCTGAGCGCACCTGCGCCAACTGCCATGATGCCGCTTCAACGCACACCTGGCTGCCCTATGCCGAGCGGCACATCTCGGCGCTGGCCTGCGAAACCTGCCACGTCCCGACCCTCTACGCCCCGGCGCTGGAGATGGTCGATTGGACGGCGCTCCGTGCCGATGGCACGCCCCTTACCCAGATGCGCGGCGCGAAGACCGAAAACGGTGAAACCATCGTCAGCGGCTTCCAGCCGGTCCTCCTGCCCTATCAGGGTGACGACGGCAGCGCCAAACTCGCGCCCTATAACCTCGTCACCGCCTGGTACTGGGTCTATGGCGACCCAGCCCGTCCGGTCGCCCTGCGTGACCTTCAGGCCGCCTGGCTCACCGATGGAGCCTACGCGCCTGACATTCTGGCCGCCTTCGATGCCGACCAGAACGGAACGCTCGACGACCTGGAGCTGCGCCTGGACACCGACGCCAAAGTCGCGCTCATCACGGCCCG
>JAEUQZ010000058.1 GCA_016788965.1 Anaerolineae bacterium
GACGAAGGAGGCAGGTTTCTGCGGCGAGGTTGCATCCCGAATCGCAGGCTGTACCTGGAGCATCCGGGCAATGCGTTCACCTGCCGAGAGCGCGGTCTGAATCTGCGTGAACTGCTCGGAAAGCTGCAAGATAGGGTCGAAACTGCGGCGGGTATACTGGATGAAGGAGACCAACATCCCCAGACTGGCCCACCCTGCCAGCACGCCGTAGCCGCCGCCATAGAGCACCAGCGCCAGACCGATAGTCGTGAGGAGTTGCAGCAGGGATGAATAGACCGTATAGAGGTCGCGGATTTCCATGTGGACATCACGGTAACGGCGGTTGATGGTCTCGAACTCGGTACGGCTGAGCGACTGGCGACCAAAGAGCTGCACCAGGAGCATTCCCCCGAACTGCTCGTTGATGTAGGCAAGGTACTCGGCTACGACGCGATGATACAGGCTGGATTGATCGCGGATCTTACGACGAAAGTAGATCGTCGCAATCGTCATGACCGGCAGCACACATAATCCGATCAAGGCCAATCGCCAGTTGATCGCAAACATGACGGCCGCAATCCCGACCACCGTCACAAGGTTGCTGGCAACGATGACGATGCTGGTCGAAAGCAGTTCGGTCAGCGCCTCGATGTCGTTGGACATGCGGGAAACGATCTGGCCGACGGGCGTGGTGTTGAAGAAGCGCATGTCCTGTTTGAGGATATGCTCGAACAGGGCTTGTCGGAGATTGACCAGGGCGCTCTGTCCGACCGTCTGGAGGAGGATGGTATGCCAAAGGCGCAATCCAAACAGAGCGATAATAGAGCCGAGATAGGCCGCGCCATAAGGCCAGAGACCATCCAGGTTTCCGCTCCGGATGGGGCCATCAATGGCACGCTGGATCAGGTACGGCGGCAGCAGCGAAAAGATGGTCACGCCGACCAACATGCCGAAGACCAGAAGCATCTGCTTCCAATAGGGGCTGACAAACCGCAGCAGCATTCGGAGCAGATAGCGATCTGTGAGCGAAGCCCCACTGCTGTCGGCGGGAGGCTGACGGTTTCTTGAAAGCAGCCCGGCTGAGAGCCGAGCCAAACGGCTGCTAGACATCCGGCTGTCCTTCAGTATCGATCTCGCGCTCGACCATACGCGCATAGATGCCGTCATGGGCGAGCAACTGTTCGTGAGTCCCCTGATCGACAATACGCCCTTCCGACATGACCACGATTTCATCGGCATCTCTGGTCGTCGCCAGCCGATGGGCAATGATGATGCTGGTGCGCGTCCGCAGTACGCCGCGCAGGTCATTCAGAATGTCGGCAGCCGTCTGGGTGTCGATGCTCGACAGCGCGTCATCCAGCACCAGGATGGCCGGATCACGGATGATCGCTCTGGCAATCGCTACCCGCTGCTTTTGACCCCCGGAGAGCATGACCCCTTTTTCCCCGACCATCGTATCCAGGCCGTGGGGAAGCTGGGGTAAGTCGTTGCTCAGGCGAGAGATGTGGACGGCGCGATCCAGGCGGAGGTCATCGAGATCGCCCTGCCCCATCCGCACGTTGGCGTGAACGGGTTGGCTGAACAGAAAGGGGACTGCGGCACATAAGCGATAAAGCGGCGAAGTTCTTCCAGCGGGATCGTCTGCACATCGCGGCCATCGATCAGGACGCGGCCCTCGCTCGGATCCATGATCCGCGCCAGCAGGTTGATGAGGAGGGTTTTGCCGCAGCCAGTTGGGCCGACAAGCGCGACGACCTTGCCGGCGGGGATCGTCAGGGAGACGTTCCGCAGCAGCCAGATACCATCCTGCTGCAAGCCCACGTCCTCGAAGGTGATCTCGCCGCGGATCGACGGCAGGGGTGCAGCCTGTGGATTCGTGTGAATGGCTGCATGTTGAAGCAGCGGGGTCAGGCGGGTCAATGCGCCTTTGGTTTGCTGCAAACGCTGGTAGATGGTTCCGAGTTGAAGCAGGACGTTGCTAATCATCCCCAGGTAGATGAGGAACTGGACGAAATTGCCGATAGACAGGCTGCCCTGAAGGGTCAGGACGCCGCCGAAGACCACCACGACCGCGGCGGTCAGTTCACTAATCATATTGGGCAGCATTCCGACGGGTTCATTACGGCGCTTGAAATACAACCAGCGCCGTTTGTATTCCAGGTTCTCTTGAAGGAATGCCTGGCTAGCGCCCTCTTCTCGACCAAACGTTTTGATGGTCTGAATACCGCTGACCGAATCCTGGACGAAGGCGGAGAGCGTGCCAGCCTGTGCCTGAACCTGTTCGAAGACGGGCGCAAGGACGCTGCCTGCTCGCATCTGGATGGCGGTCGAAATCGTCAGGACGATGAAGACCACGATGGTGAGCGGAACATTGATGGTTCCCAGGAGGATGAAAGTGACGATCAGGATCACGAAGGCGCTGCCAAAACGGGTAAACCCAATTGCCAGCAGCCGCCAGATCATGTCGAGGTCGCTGTACATGCGCGAGATCAGATCGCCAGTGGGATAGGTCTGATAGAAGCGCTGGTCGAGCGTCAGCAGGTTATCGAACAAGGTCTGGCGGATATCGAAGTTCACGAAGTAGGCGACCGTACCGCTCCAGCGCCGCTGACCGTAGAACGCCACGACCGTGATGATCGCTAGACCAAGCAGGGCAACAGCATAGCCGGCCAGTTCATCGAGGGAGATGTTTTGTCGAATCCGGTCGATGATGATGCCGATCAGATAGGGTTCAGCCGCCGAGGTGATCCCGCCAATCCCACCGGAGACCAACGCGCCGGTGGCCGCCCAGCGATACCGATTGATGAACCGGCCCAGCCAACGCAAGTTCGCCGTCGGCTGATCGATTTCAGGAAGCGATCCAGAACCTGCCTGCACGAAGACTACTCCATCACACTTGGCGCATCACAACCGGGGTCGCGCTCAGCCGAGCCTGACCTCAGCGCCCTGTTCGGAGGATCGATAGATCGCATCCAGCAGGGTGACACCCAGCAAACCCTGCTGCCCCGTGGTTGAAGGTTCCAACCCCTGGCGAATCCGGGCAACCAGGTCTTTGACCAGGGCTTCGTGTCCCTGCGCTCCTTCAGGACGAATGACCGGGATGACGGTGACGGCTTCGCCCTCGATCTCGGTATACAACCGGATGGTATCTTCGCTGGAATAGTGGCGGACATGCAGGATGGCTGTGCCTTCTGTACCCTGAAGCTCGATGCGGAAGGAATCCTCTTTGGGCTGGGTATGCTCGGCCCAGGTCACTTCCATCGCCAGACTCGCGCCGCCCGCCAGCCGCATGAAGGCCGTGCCGCCATCATCGACATTGAACTCGTCCTGACCGATGCGGCCAGGACGCCGCCCCCAGGTCTTGCGTCCTTCGGGACCGAACAGACTGCGCGTCTGGGCGCTGACCGTCAAGACCTGCGGGAAGTTCATCATCCACAGAGCCAGATCGAGAATGTGAACGCCGAGGTCGATCAGCGCTCCACCACCAGAGAGCTTCTTGCTGCCGAAGACCCCCCAACCTGGAATGCCCGTCTCGCGGTGCCAGGCAATATGGGCGTGGTAGATTTTCCCCAGACGACCGCTCTGAACCACACGGTTGATCCACTGGGCATCAGCCCGGTAACGGTAGTTGTAGGAGACCATCAGGTGGCGCTGGGCCCGCCGCGCCGTTTCAACCATTGTCGCGGCTTCGTCAACCGTCACGGCCATCGGCTTCTCGCAGATGACATGGACGCCGGACTTCAACCCGGCGATGGTCGCCTCGGCGTGGAGCGCGTTCGGCAGACACACACTCACGATGTCGAGCTTGGCTTTACGAAACATCTCATCATAATCGGTGAAGCGGGCTTCAACGCCCCATTCATCGGCAGACTCGTTCAGGCGTTGGGCGTTCATATCGCAGACGGCCACGAGTTCAGCATCTTCGCTGCCTCGGTATCCCCGCGCATGAGCTTTGCCGACACCCAAGCCGATGATACCCGCCCGCAGTTTCGGTCGAGACATGTTGATTCACTCCATGAGTCTTAACGATCATTCCGCCATTATAGACCCGCTGCTTGAGTCCAAATAGGACGTGACCGCCCGGCGAAATGGAATTGGTGAAACAAAGGTGATCTGTTAGACTTCGCATCAGGTTTCAAACGCAGCATGAAGAAGGTCGTTGAATGACTCCAGGCACGCCCGTTCTACTTCCCATTCCTCGCCAGTTGCATCTCACCAACGAACAGTTCGACATAACAGCGCAAGGTCTGATCTGGATCGACTCGCCATCACTGCTGTTCGAAGCGAAGCGGCTGCAAAGGGCGCTGAATCAGTTCGCGGACGCAGAATGGGAAATTGGCTGCGGCGGGCAGAGTGGAACCGTGATCCGTCTGGCAACCACTCCCTCGCTGAACAAAGCAGAACACTACCGCCTGAACATCAGCCCATCAGGGGTTTCGATTGAAGGCAGCGACGCCGCCGGGGTGTACTACGGAGTGTGTACGCTGAATCAACTCATTCAGCAGTATGGAAGAACGCTGCCAGGGATACAGATCGAGGATTGGCCGGACTTCCGAGCCAGAGGGGTCATGCTGGACATCAGCCGCGACAAAGTTCCGACCCTGACGATCGTGATGGAACTCATCGACCGGCTGTCCACCTGGAAGATCAACCAGCTTCAACTCTACATGGAGCATACTTTCACCTACCGCAAGCACCCGGTGGTATGGGCTGAAGCATCACCGTTCACCAGCCAGGACATCCTGGAGCTGGATCGATACTGTCGAGAACGGCATGTTGAACTGGTTCCCAACCAGAACAGCCTGGGTCACATGGAACGCTGGCTCAAGCATCCCGCTTATCACGATCTCTCCGAATCTCCTGACGGCTTCGAGCTGCCGTGGGGCGGTTTCAGCCCGCCGACGACGCTGAATCCCATTGACCCGCGCAGCCTGGAACTGGTCTTCAGCCTGTATGATGACCTGCTGCCGCACTTCACCAGCCGGAACTTCAATGTGGGCGGTGATGAACCCTGGGAATTGGGTCAAGGCAAGAGCAAATCCGTCGTGGATGAACGCGGCGGACGGGTTTACCTGGACTACCTGCTCAAGCTCCATCAGGCCGTCACCGAGCGGGGATTCAGGACGCAGTTCTGGGCGGACATCATTCTCCATTATCCCGATCTGATCCCGGAACTGCCGAAAGACCTGACGGCTATGCTGTGGGGCTACGAGGGTGGCGAAGATGCCGAAGCCAGTTGGGAGGCCAACTGCGCCATCGTCGCGCGGTCGGGGATTCCGTTCTACGTCTGTCCCGGCACATCCAGTTGGAACGCGCTGTCTGGACGAACGGACAACGCGATTGACAACTGCCGCATTACGGCAGTGCATGGCATTCGATCCGGCGCGGTCGGTTATCTCAACACTGATTGGGGAGATCGCGGTCACTGGCAGCCGCTGCCCGTCAGCGATCTGGGATTCGCCTGCGGAGCCGCTTTCTCTTGGTGCTATCAGTCCAACCAGAGCATCTGGTTGCCTGATGCGCTCAACCTTTTCGCTTATGAAGATCACGCGGGTGTGATGGGAAAACTCGTCTACGAACTGGGCAACATTTACCGCCACATTGGGCCGCTCCATATCAACGGGCAGGTGCTGGCGACCAGTTTGCAGCAAACCGCCGATCAAGTCCTGGAATACTACCGAGATAACTTTGTACAGGCAGATTCGCAGCCTGATTTGCGGCCGGCGACACTGCGGCGTGTTCTAGGCATGATCGACTCGGCAATGGGTGACTTCGACCGGAGCAACATGCAGCGCCCGGATGCGACACTGATCCGCGCCGAGTATGGACAGGTCTGCAACCTACTGCGTCACTCGATTTACCGCCTGTTAGGACTGGCGGGTGATCCAGAAAAATCGTCGGCAGAACTTCATGCTGATCTAATGGGGCTACTGCAAATCCAGCGGGAGAACTGGCTGGCGCGGAACCGGCCCGGCGGGCTGGAGGACAGTATTCAGCGTTTCAATCACCTGTTTGCCGAGTA
The DNA here is from genome assembly GCA_016788965.1 of Anaerolineae bacterium. GTDB lineage: Bacteria > Chloroflexota > Anaerolineae > Aggregatilineales > Phototrophicaceae > CFX2. Next base: position 6,002 of record JAEUQZ010000058.1, read on the forward strand.
CCGCTGATCGCGGATCGGCTGTCACGAGGCATGTTATAATCCGATGGGCAAGGCACTTCCCCAGGGATGGTCAAGCGCATGAAGTACACCGCTGAGACGATGCACATTCGCTCGCAAGATACCGGCCAGACCGGGATTTTCGCCTCCGTGACCACCGAACAAGCTGGATGGCAGTTTCTCAACATGGCGGCACGGCGCATGAATCGGGGTGAACGCTGGCAGACATCCACAGACGGATATGAATATGGACATGTGATCCTGGGCGGCCGGTGCAGCCTTCGATCCAGCGCGGGGAATTTCCTCGATATTGGCCGCCGCCACGATGTCTTCAGCGGAAAACCTTACGCGGTTTATCTGCCACGCGGCACGCGCTTCGAGGTCGAAGCTCTGAGCGATAGATTCGAGATGGCAAGCTGTTGGGTCGAGGCGGATCAGGATCATCCCGCGCAGTTGGTCACACCGGAAATGTGCGCTGTCGAACTGCGCGGCGGGGGCAACGCCTCACGTCAGATCAACAGCATTTTTCCACCGGGATTCGACTGCCACCGGCTGGTGGTCGTAGAGGTGTATACACCGGGCGGGAACTGGTCGAGCTACCCACCCCATAAGCACGATGTACATCGGGTCGATGACCAGGGCAACCTGCTTGAAGCCGATCTGGAAGAAATCTACTTCTACAAGATCGACAAGCCGGGCGGCTATGCCTACCAGCGCGTGTATACCGATGACCGGCATATCGATGCCGTCATGATGGCGGAGAATCACGATATGGTGCTGGTTCCTGAAGGCTATCACCCGGTCGTGAGTGCCCACGGATACACAACGTACTATTTGAACTTCCTGGCGGGTTCGGCACAATCGCTGGCGAACGCGGATGATCCGGCGCACACTTGGGTGAAGGCGGCCTGGACAGGACTCGATCCACGCCTGCCAATTGTCGGTTGAGGCTGTATTCATCAAGGGGAAAACACCATGCGAATCAAGTGGTATGGTCATGCCTGCTTTCGCATTACCAGTGAAGATGGACGCAGCATCGTCACCGACCCCTACACGCCAGAAACGGCCGGGTATGAACCGATCAGCGAAGCCGCCGATATCGTCATCGTCTCATCCGACAATGACACCTATCACTGCCGGGCTGACCTTATTCCCGGCCAACCTGTCGTCGTCAACGCGCTGGCGTTGGCACTGGAAGGCGGGCATCAGGTGGTGAATGGCTTCCCGGTGCAGGCGATCAAGGCCATGGAGGCGCTCGACCATCATGAGCATGATCCTGACCAGAACGGCATGTACCGTTTCGAGGTAGACGGGATTCACGTTGGGCATCTTGGTGATGTCGGCAACCCACTGACCGATGAGCAGATGCGCTTCTTTTCCGGGATCGATGTTCTTCTGGCGTTGGCAGGCGGACATCCCACGATTGCTCTGGATGACCTATATGCGCTCATCGAACGGGTCCGCCCGCGCATGGTCATCCCGATGCACTTCCGCACGCTGCGCTACAAACCGCGCAACACTTTCTGGATTCAATCCTTCCTGAACTATTTCGATCCAAAAGACGTGGACTTCGCCTGCAAGACCGAGATCGCTTTGAGCAGTGCCAATCTGTCCGAATCGACGCGGGTGATGGTGCTGACCCATGCCTGCTAGAACTGTGAAGAGTTGAAGCTGGAAATATTGAATTGAGGGACGACATGAAGACGAGACGGCTGACGATGGCGCAAGCCCTTATTCTTTACCTGAGCCATCAGTACACCGAGCGCGACGGCCAGGAACAGCCTTTCTTCGCCGGATGCTGGGGCATCTTCGGTCACGGAAACGTGGCCGGGATCGGCCAGGCGCTCCAGCAGTATGCCGACCTGCTGCGCTACTATCAGGCGCGCAACGAGCAGGCGATGGTGCATACCTCGGTCGCCTTCGCCCGGATGAAGAACCGCTTGCAGACCTTCGCCTGCACCACGTCGATTGGGCCGGGCGCAACCAACATGATTACGGGTGCAGCAGTCGCTACCATCAACCGGGTTCCGGTACTGCTGCTGCCGGGGGATATTTTCGCCGAACGACGCCAGGCCCCTGTGCTTCAGCAGCTTGAGGCAGACTATTCGCAGGACATCTCGGTGAATGACTGCTTCAAGCCCGTCTCGCGTTACTGGGATCGAATCAACCGGCCAGAGCAGATCATCACCGCGCTGCCGGAAGCGCTGCGCGTGCTGACCTCCCCTGCTCAGACCGGGGCGGTCACGCTGGCTCTTCCCCAGGATGTCCAGACCATGGCCTACGATTATCCAGAGGCGATGTTCGAGAAGCGCGTCTGGCGTGTGCCCCGCAACCGGCCAGATGCAGCCAGTCTGATACAGGCTGCCGAGTGGATCAAGGCCAGCAAGAAGCCATTGATTGTAGCTGGCGGCGGGGTGATTTATAGTGAATCCGCCGATGCGCTGCGGCAGTTTGTGGCTCGCACGGGCATCCCGGTGGGCGAGACGATGGCCGGCAAAGGCTCCCTGTCCTACGACAATCCGCTCAACCTAGGCGCGATTGGCGTGACCGGGACGCTAGGAGCGAACCTGATGGCACACGACGCCGATCTGGTCATCGGCATCGGCACGCGCTACAGTGACTTCACGACGGCATCGAAAACAGCCTTCCAGAGTCCCAATGTGCGCTTCATCAACATCAACGTCACTGAATTCGACGCGCACAAACACAGTGCCATCGCGCTGGTTGGTGATGCACGCGCCACATTGGAAGAATTGATACTTGCGCTTGAAGGCTGGCAGACCGATGCCAGCTATCAGGCACAGGCCAAGCGGTTCAACCAGCAGTGGGATGCCGAAGTCGAACGCATCTACAACCTGGAACACGGCCCGCTGATGAGCCAGGGCGAGGTCATCGGCGTGGTCAACCGGCTGTCAAAGTCCGACGACGTGATGCTGAATGCAGCCGGGAGTATGCCGGGCGACCTGCATAAACTCTGGCGCACGCGAAACACCAAAGGCTACCACCTGGAATACGGCAATTCGACGATGGGCTACGAGATTCCCGGCGGCATCGGCGTGAAGATGGCCGATCCCAGCCGCGAGGTCTATGTCCTGATCGGTGACGGCTCGTACCTGATGATGCCGTCGGAGATCACGACCGCGGTGCAAGAGGGAATCAAACTCATCCTGGTGCTGGTGGATAACCACGGCTTCGCCAGCATCGGCGGCCTCTCCAAAGCGGTCGGTAGCGATGGCTTCGGCACCAAGTATCGCTACCGCAGTGAGGACGGGCAGCTTGACGGCGAGGTGCTGCCCATCGACTTCGCGGCCAACGCGGCCAGCCTCGGCGCTCAGGTCATCAAGGCCAGCAACCGCGACGAACTCGCCAACGCCATCCTCCGCGCTCAGGAGATGACCACGACCGTCTGCATTGTCGTGGAAACGGATCGACGGCAGCGAGTCGGTGGTTACGAATCCTGGTGGGACGTTGCCATCGCTGAAGTCTCAGATAATCCCGCCGTACAGCAAGCCCGCCAGGAATTTGAAGCGGCCAAGACCAAAGAACGGCACTTCTTTTAGACATCGATGCTCAAGGACAAGTTGACATGACACTGAACATTGGCGTGATCGGCGCGGGGCGGATTGGGAAAGTCCATGCAGAAAACCTGGCAACCCGCGTACCAGGAACAGCCGTCGGGGCCATTGCTGATGTGGTGCTCGGCTCAGCCCAGGAGGTTGCCGCCCGGCTGCACATTCCCAAAGTGACTGCCGATTACCGGGAGATTCTGCGCGATCCAGCGATCCAGGCCGTCGCCATCTGCTCGGCCACGGACACCCATTCGCAGATCATCATCGAGGCAGCCCAGGCGGGCAAACACATCTTCTGCGAGAAGCCCATCGATTTCAACCTGGATCGCATCGATCAGGCGCTCGCTGCCGTCGAGAAAGCGGGTGTCAAGCTTCAGATCGGCTTCAACCGCCGCTTTGATGCCAACTACGCGCGGGTGCGCCAGGCCATCGCCAGCCATGAAATCGGTGAACTGCACATCCTGCACATCATCAGCCGTGACCCAGGCCCACCACCCGTCAGCTATATCAAAGTCTCCGGCGGAATCTTCCTGGATATGAGCATCCATGACTTCGATATGGCACGGTTCCTCACCGGAAGCGATGCCGTCGAAGTCTACACCGTGGCGGGCGTCAAGGTGGACCCGGCCATCGGTGAAGCAGGCGATGTGGACACGGCCTTTGTGGTGATGCAGTTCGCCAACGGAGCCACCGTCACCATTGATAACAGCCGCAAAGCCGTTTATGGCTACGACCAGCGCGTGGAAGCCTTTGGCAGCGCCGGAGCGATTGCGACCGACAACCTCTACCCCAATGCCGCCATCATCAGCACGGCTGAGTCGATCCGCCGCGATCTGCCGCTCAACTTCTTCATGGATCGCTATACGCAGTCTTACGAGGCGGAAATTCGGGCATTCGTCGAGGCCGTCACACAAAACAAGCCCATTCCGGTCAGCGGGCAGGATGGACGGGTTCCGGTGGTGATGGGCTTAGCCGCCCGCAAATCCCACCTGGAAAAACGGCCCGTCAAGCTGAGCGAGATCGGTTGATCCCACTGATCCCTACTGCGATGGGGTTTCACCGCCTCTCGATGAAACCCCATCGGTGTCTTGCAGTTCCAGGTATTCCATACGGATGATATCCGTCGGCTTGATTTCGAGAATCCTGAGCATCTCCTGAATCCGGTCTGCCTTGTTCTCGGCATCCGAGGACGACCAGGTGCGGGCTTTGATTTCCAGGTAGCGCTGCGGCATAGCCGGCTTGAGGAGTTCGTCCAGGTTGACGTAGAACAGCACATCCTGATAGAAGATGTGCCAACGCTGACGATCCTTCTGAAGTTCCTGAACTTCCGCCGACTGGAAATACTCCCGGTAGAACCGCAGCGGTCGATCCGCTTTGGAGAGGAAGCGCGAACGCGACAGCAGTACCGCCGAATGGAAGGCGCGTTCCTTGCTGGGCGTGGTATAGGTCAGACGGGTTCGTACCGATTTCACCTCGCCATCATCGCCCATCAGGTCATCTTCACGGTAGCGTACCCGACCCGCGTCGGGGTCATCGAAGAGAAAATAGGTATCGTACTGCCGGTAGTGTACCTTCTTGAGGATTTGCACATCAGGATGGGTCAGAAGCCGATCCATGACCAGATCATCAGGAACGCGGACTTTGACCTGAACCTCGAAGCTCTCCCCCTGCTCCAGGCCACCGATTGCCAGGAGTTTTCGCAGCGTGTCTTTTTCACGCACTGCCAGGAACGCATCGACCTTGACGGCATAGTCGGCGGCGGCCTTCAACAAAGACGGTTCATCCAGCGTCAGCAGTTGCCGACCCCGCATCAACCAGCGGCCATGACAGAGGACATCTCGGACATCGGTACTCTTGCTGGCGTAGATGATCCTGGAGTAGACCGCGTTCGGGTCGCGGTGAAACTGCGGCATGTTGTGGGATGGCCCGGCATCCAAAGTGATGATGTCCGCCAATTTGCCGACTTCCAGACTCCCGGTGACATCACCCAGGTAAAGCGCCTCCGCGCCCTGACGAGTCGCCATCAATAAGGCTTCGCGGGCCGGCAGCGCCGTCGGATCGTTAGCGGCGGTCTTGGCGAGAATGGCGGCAAGCCGCACTTCCTCGAACATGTCCAGGTCATTGTTGCTGGCCGGGCCGTCGGTGCCGATCCCCACCGTCAGTTTGTGTTTGAGCATCTCGGTGACGGGCGCGATCCCAGCGGCGAGTTTGAGATTGCTGGTTGGGCAGTGGGCGACAGTCGTATTGTGGCGATGCAGAATCTTCATCTCACTGGGATTGACATGGACGCAGTGAGCGGCGACCACCTTCGCGCCGAGCAAGCCGGCTTCCTCGACCCAGGGAACAACCGGCCTGCCATAGGCGGCCATGCTGTCATCCTGTTCCAGCTTGGTCTCGGCGATATGGATCAGGATGGGCACATCGTAGGCCACCGCAAGCTGGGCGCACTCGCTCAGGATTTGCTGGGTCGTTGAATAGGGTGCGTGGGGGGCAATGGCCGGGGTGATGAGAGGGTGTCCCTTCCATTCCTCGATGAACTGCGCGGCGTAATCGAGACTGTGTTCATAGCTTTCGGCATCCGGTGACGGGAACTTCAGCACCGTCTGGCCGAGAACCCCGCGCAGTCCGGCGTCGGCCGTCGCGCGCGCGACATCTTTTTCGTAGTAGTACATGTCGGCAAAGGTCGTAATGCCGCTGCGGATCATCTCCGCGCAGGCCAGACCCGCCCCCAGGCGGCAGAATTCCGGCGTCACGAATTCGCGCTCGGTGGGCATACAATAGCCGATTAGCCAGACATCCAACCGGAGATCGTCGGCCAACCCACGCAGCAGCGTCATGGGAACGTGCGTGTGGGCATTGACCAATCCGGGAAGGATATACTGGTTCGAGCAGTCCACTTCTTCAGCCGCCTGGTACTGCTCGCGGAGGTCCGCACTGCGTCCCACAGCAATGATCTTCGACTCGCGTATCGCAACCGCGCCATCGGGTATAATATCGAACTGTCGATTCATGGTGACAACAGTACCACCAACGAGCAGGCAGTCTACGAATTCCATGATCGTTGCCTCCTGGAGATTGGCGGGATTATATCCTTCCGGTGCGCGTTGTCCAGAACAACTCAAGAGGAAATGGTATGGGTGAGCGACTGCGCCGGACTTTCGTGCGAGTGCTTCCGATCCTGGAAGCGGCTCTGGTGGGCGTCCTGTTCATTGGAGCGACACGCTTTCTGATCGGGATGTTGTACAGCCGCATCGGCGGCAGTCTGACCCAAATTGGACTCGATCCGTCCCTGATTCCTGCGGGAACGCCGGGGATCACCACGCCGAACGAGGTAGCCAATGAGGCCGCCTTTCTGGTCTATATGCTGGCCCTGCCCCTGCTGACACTCATCGTAGGCCGCTTCCGCGTACTGTTGATCGCGGCGGCCGGTCTGGTCGCAGCCGGACGACTCCTCATGATCGCCAACACCAATGTCAGCGTGACCATCGCGGCTGCGATGGCCTTCGGTGGCGGTCTTGCATATATCGCCCTGCTCATTCGGCATCGGGTTCAGATTGTACCGCTTCTGTTCGTCATGGGCTTCAGCCTCGATCAGGTGTTCCGGGCAGTTGGGAATACGCTCGACATCACCTGGAATCCGGCCTACACCTCACTGGTTTATGTGCTTGGTGGCGGGTTGGCAGTCCTGGCTGTCCTCAATTTTCTTGTTGGACGAAACCGCGAACCTGATAGCAAAGATGCGGGGCTGCTGCCATTCTGGGGAGGGATTGGTCTTGGTGGGCTGCTATTCATGCAACTGTCCCTGCTGGCCTTGCCGAACGCGATTGCAGGCCGCTCGACCTTTGACTACACGAACCTCGCGCCGCTGGTCATCCTGGCGACCGCGCTGCCCTTGATCCCGGCTGTGCGTCAGCGGATCAGCAGTTTCATCAGCCTCTTCGATCCAGGCACGCGCGGGTGGTCGTGGATGCTGGTGGCGGTTTTGCTGATCGTCATCGGCACGCGCTTTCAGGGGATCATCGCCGGGCTGGCGCTGGTGCTGTCACAATTCGCGGCCAGTCTGCTGTGGTGGTGGGTGGCACGGCCGCGCACCGAAAAAGAGCGCAGCTTCACCGGTCTGTGGCTGATCCTGGGAGTCGCTTTCCTGGTGATCCTGGTTCTGGCCGACAACTTCACCTATGAGTATGCCTATGTTCAGAATCTCTCGTCCGATCTGGCATTCTTGAATCCCATCGTTCCCGCTCTCCTGCGGGGATTCCGCGGCATGGGCTTGGGCGTGCTGCTGCTGGGTGTGTTTTTGGCCGCGCTGCCGATGATCCTCTCACCGCGCAGGCTGCCGTGGTCGGGTGATCGTCCCGGCGCGACTGTACCGAGCATCCTGGCTGTGGCGGCCATGAGCATCGGCGTGGCCGTGGCCGTACAGCCCCCGCTCGTCAGCGCAGTGCGCGATGTATCCACGCTGCGGATTGGAACCTACAACATTCATGCCGGATTCAACGAGTTCTATTCCTTCGACCTGGAAGCTATCGCCCGGACGATTCAGCAGAGCGGCGCGGATGTGGTGCTGCTCCAGCAGGTTGAAAGTGGCCGATTGACCAGCTTCGGAGTCGATCAGGCGCTCTGGCTGGCGCGGCGGCTGGGCATGGATCGGCGTTTCTTCGCCACCAATGAGGGCTTGCAGGGTCTGGCAATCCTCTCGCGCGTGGAAATCACCTCTCACGATGCCGTGCTGCTGACCAGCAGCGGCAACCAGACAGGATTGCAGTGGGTTCAGATTCGCCCGGATGACTCCATCATCACGCTGTACAACACCCGTCTGGAGTTCCTGCTGGACACAGGCGATGGGCGCAGCATCGAAGATCAGGAGCAGGATCAGCAGCGGCAGCTCAGCGAAATCTTCGCGGTTCTGGGGCGGAACTACGCCGATGGTAATCCGGGGCGTATGCTGGTCGGGGGAACCTTCAACAACATCCCGGACTCGTCCCTGAGCGATGCCATGCGTTCGGCGGGTTTTGTCGATCCGTTTGCGGGGCTGGCGACCGAACTCTCAGCCACGCTGTGGCGCACAGGCTATCCGAGGGTGCAGCTTGATTATCTCTGGGTCTGGCAGGGTCAGCCACGACGCCCCAACGTGATGATTGCCCTGGGCGCGAATACGGTGAATACCGCGGCTTCCGATCATCGGATGGCCGTGATAGAAGCCTCCATCAGAACGCAGTAGCAGCCTGTCGCAGCTACAGCGCCAGTTCACCATCCTGGATGCGGCGCAGCGCTTCCCGCGCGGCGGCCTGGGCAGCGGCCTGCTTGCTCCGGCCAGCGCCCTGCGCCGCCACAACCTCGCCCAGCACCACCTCGACCAGGAATTCCTTCTGGTGATCGGGGCCGGTCGCGGAGATGGTGCGATACAGGGGTGTGACGTTATGGGTCGCCTGACTCCATTCCTGGAGCTGGCTGCGGGCATCTTTGTCCAGTGAGCCTGTCAGGATTTGCTGGAGCAGTTGATTCAGCATCGGCGTCACGAAACGGCGGGCTGTCTCCAGCCCGCTGTCCAGATAGATCGCGCCGACCAACGCTTCAAACGCGCCGCACAGATTGGTCAGCCGTTCACGACCGCCGCTGGCCTCCTCACCCCTGCCCATTCGCAGATGTTTGCCCAGCCGAATCTGCCGCGCCAGTTCGCCCAGCGATTCGGTTCGCACCAGGGCGGCCCGAAGCCGGGTGAGATCGCCTTCGGGCATCTCCGCGAACTGCCGAAATAACATATCGCCCACGACGAAATCCAGGACGGCATCCCCCAGGAATTCGAGGCGTTCGTTATCGCCCTCGCTCCAATCCTCATGCTCGTTCGTGTAAGAACGGTGAGTCAACGCCTGGCGAAGCCAATCCGGATCATGGAAAGCAAGCTGCAAGTCGGACTGTATCTGGTCTAGGTTCATCATGTGCATCGAAACGGAGATGGATGGCATCCCCGAAAGAATTATCCTGTAAACGACCGGAAGATCAGCGAAATGTTGTGTCCGCCGAAGCCAAACGAATTGCTCATCACACATTCGAGCGCAAGCGGGCGGGCCTGGTTGGGCACATAATCGAGATCGCATTCCGGGTCAGGTTCGGTCAGATTGATGGTCGGCGGCGCAACCTGATCGCGCAGGGAAAGCACGGCAAATACCGCTTCAATAGCGGCGGTTGCTCCCATCGCGTGTCCGGTCATGCTCTTGGTGGAACTCATGGGGACTTGGTAGGCATGGTCGCCAAAAACATGCTTGACCGCTTTGGTCTCCATCACATCGTTCAACGACGTGGCCGTGCCGTGGGCATTCACGTAGTCGATATCATCCGGGTTCAACTGCGCCGACTTCAGCGCGTAGTCGATTGCCATGCTTGCCCCTACCCCATCCGGGTGCGGTGCGGTGATATGGAACGCATCGGAGGTAATGCCGACCCCGACGATCTCCGCCAGGATGTGAGCGCCCCGCGCTTTGGCGAATTCGAGTTCTTCAAGGACAACGACACCCGCGCCTTCACTGAAGACCAGACCGCTCCGATTCTTGTCGAACGGCCGGGACGCGCCTTCGGGATCATCATTTCGACGAGAACAAGCCCCAACCCGGTCAAAAGCCGCGATGCCAATCGGTATGATCGGGGCATCGCCGCAGCCCGTAAAAGCGGCGTCGAGACGCCCCCAACGGATCAGATCATAAGCATGGGCGATGCAGTCCGCGCCCGTGGCGCAGGCCGAAACCGGAATCGCTGACGGCCCCATGGTTCCGTACTCGATGCTGATCAGATCGCTGCCGCCGTTGACCATCAGCATCGGAATGCCGAACGGTGTGATGCGACGCGGGTCTTTCGTCTCGAAAAGCATATTGGCCTGTTCGTAGTAGCTGCCCACGCCGCCTACGGATGACCCAATCATCGTACCGATGCGATGGCGGTTCGAGTCGTTGACTTCGATCCCGGATTGGCGAATGGCTTCATTGGCTGCGGTCACGATGAAATGCTGGTAA
>JAEUQZ010000590.1 GCA_016788965.1 Anaerolineae bacterium
GAGCGCCCTGAGCGCGTTCATCATCTGCGGGATGATCGCCGGGATTGCCGGTTCGTACCGGGTGCTGTTCACCTATGGCAACCTGCGCCCGCTGGTTTCCGGCGGGATCGGGTTCCTGGCGCTGCTGGTGGTGCTGTTGGTGTCGATGCGCGGCGTCTGGGTTCCGCTGGTGACGTTCGCGTTCGCGGCCATCCTGGGCGGCAGTGCCCGGTTGAAGGTCGCGCTTCAGTTGGACTCGTCGCTGGCCGGGGTGCTTCAAGGCATGTTGGTGCTGGTTGTTTTGCTGTTCACCGGGCTGCGGCAGCGCCTCCAGTTGGAGCGCGAGCGCGCCGCGGCCGCCCCAGTTGAATCGGCTGCGTCTACCCCTTCTACGAGTGAGCGCTTATGAACGACGAACTCATCAATGTCCTCAGCAGCATCGTCGCCAACGCGACCCCGCTGGTCATCGCCAGCCTGGGCGAGACCATCACCGAGCGGGCAGGGGTGACGAACCTCTCGCTGGACGGGAGCATCATCCTGGCGGCGATGGTCGGATTCGTAGCGGCGCTGGTTTCCCAGAGTGCCATCGTGGGGGTGATCGCGGCGATGCTGGTCGGGGCGCTGATCGCGCTGCTGATCGCGGTTTCGGCGATTGAGCTGCGGCAGGACCAGGTGGCGATTGGCTTCGTGCTGACGCTGCTGGCCGCTGATCTGGCCCAGTTCCTCGGCACGGCTTACACGCGCATCCCCGGCCCGCAGGTGCTGACCACGCCGATCCCGCTGCTCGAGAATATCCCGGTGATCGGGCCGATCTTCTTCAGCCAGAGTATCTTCGCCTACATCAGTTATGTGCTGGTGTTCGGCCTGTGGTACTGGATGTTCCGCACGCGGCAGGGGTTGGCGCTGCGGGCGGTGGGGGAACGTCCCGAAGCGGCCTTCGCCCGTGGGACGAACGTGAACCGGCTGCGCTACCTCTACACGATGGCCGGCGGGGCGCTGGTCGGGCTGGCGGGGGCAGCTTATTCGCTGAGCGTCAAGGCGGGGTGGGCGACACCGCCCAACATGCAGGGCGATGGCTGGATCGCGCTGGCAATCGTAATCTTCGGCGGGTGGCATCCGTTCCGGGTGGTGCTGGGGGCGTATCTGTTCGCGGGGCTGCGGGCGCTGGCCTCGGTGATCCAGCGGTCGCCGGACATCGATATCCCGGTAGTGCTGCTGAACGGCGTGCCCTGGGTACTGATGATCGTGACGCTGCTGCTGGTGAGCAGCGGGGCGGTCGAGCGGCTACTGCGGGTGCTGCCGCGTCCGGCGCAGAAGTGGATGCGGAACTTCCTGCGGTCGGATCCCCCGGCGGCGCTGGGCACACGCTTCGATTCCCAATGACTCCGCGGATGCTCCGGCGGGGGATGTGGATCGCGGCCGGGTTGGGCGCGGCTGCGTTCCTGGCCGAGGTGAGCGGGGCACTGCCCGGAGCCGGGCGGGCGATCACGCCGCTGCTGGTCGGCTGCGTGATCGTGTATCTGCTCTGGTTGGGCGACCGCTGGAACCTCCCTAATCTCCCTCAAGGACAGCCTTCTGAACGACCTGACGAAGCGGAACCACCGCGAGCGGCCCGGCTCCCGGCGCAGCCGGATTACCGGGGGATCGCGTGGCACGGGTTCACGCTGCGTTCCCAGGCCGAGGTGAAGATCGCCAAGGCGCTGGATCAGGCGGGGGTGGTGTTCCTGGCCGGGGCGCGGGTGCGGCTGGACGCGGGGGACGATCACCGGCAGACGCGGGAGGTGGATTTCCTGGTGACGGTGCAGGGACGCTGGGGGGTGCTGGAGGTGGATGGGCCGCAGCACGACCGCTCGGCGGAGAGCGACCGGGCGCGGGATGCCCGGCTGGAGGGATTGGGGCTGGTGGTGCGGCGGTATCCAGCCGACCGATGTACGCGGCAGCCGGAGGGGGTGGTGGGGGAGTTTTTGGAGCAGCTTTTAGTTCGTAGTTGATAGTTTATAGTTGATAGAAAAATGCGGTGATCGATGAGAGAAGTGATAAGAATGATAAGAATGAGAATGTGAGAATCCTGAGAATTGGCGCAAATGGCGGCAATGGCGTCAGTGCCGTCAGGGTTGGATGCGCCTGTTTGTGACATTTCCCCGTAAGAAGCGCAGTTCCCGCAGGCGACATGCTGCAAATGCGCCGCCGGACACTCAAGTGATCCGGCTGCCGAAAAGCCATGTCCACTGAAGGGACAGCAGAGACGAATCGCTGGTCGATCACCGGCTCCCTATGTTGCCTG
>JAEUQZ010000591.1 GCA_016788965.1 Anaerolineae bacterium
TAGACCGTGACGCGGTAGCCGCTCGGGATGATCATCGACGACAGGGCGTCATTTCCGATGCGCAAAGAGGCGTAGCTGCCGGGACCAAACTCTTGACTCCAGCCTCGATATTGGGAGTCGCTGTAGAGGATGACCGGGCGCACAGGCACGCCCTGGGCATCCAGCAGGATCACGTTCTGCATCTGCCCGGTGAGTGCGATGGCATCGGCCTCCATCGGGTCTAGCTCACGGGCAGCAGCGGCAGCCGCGTTCCACCAATCGCGGGCATCCTGCTCAACGATGCCGCCTTCGGCGGTATAGGTGGCATAGTCGCGGTAGGCACTGCGCTGCACCTGCCCGGACGCATCCAGGAGCGCGGCTTTGGTTCCGGTCGTGCCGATATCCAGGGCCAGCCAGAGGGTCATGCTGGGTTCTCCGATGATTGGGTGGCGGCACGCATGTCCTGAAGGTAGGCCACCATCGATTCTTCGCCGAGGGCGGCCTGCTCGACCAGGCGCGTGCCGATGACGGCCATATCGACGCCGAGACGGGCCAGCGCGGCGACCTGCTCCGGTCGCTGGATGCCGATGCCGACACCGATGGGCATCTCCGGCTTGAGCGCCCGGATGTGATGGATGACCTGATCCAGGCGGTCGAACAGTGCGCCATCCAGCGCCGCCGAGGTTCCGGTAGGGCCGGGAGCCGCTTTCAGGTAGATGATGTCGCCCAGGCGGACGCTGCGCTCGACGGTGGCTTCATCGGCCTGGGCATCGATCAGGCGGACGACGGCCAGATTCAGCGCCCGCATGATGGTGGCGACGAAACGCATCTCGTCTTCGTCCATATCGGGAGCCAGCATCCCGTGCAGCCCGTTGGTCAGGCAGAAGCGCAGGAAGCCATCCAATTCGCGCCCGACATAGGAATAGGTCATGACGAAGCGCGGCTGGCGGATGTCCTGGAGGCCACCGATGAGCGCCAGCGCCGTCTCCGCGCCCAGGCCGCGCTGGTGAATCACGTCGCTGTGGGCCTGGGCGATGATCCGGCCGTCCATCGTAGGGTTATCCGCTGGGATGCCGTACTCGATCACGTCGAGCATAGTGGCGGAGCGGACGAGGCGGTAGAAGGTTTCCGGCGTGGGATACCCGGCCAGGAAGTAGCCGCACAGGGCGATCCGGCGGCTGGCGCGGATGTCGCGCAGGGCATTCAGGAGCGGGTTGGTGCTGTGCATGGCTCAGCGTCCCCGGCGGCTCAGGCTGCTGGATGTGACCGCGCCGATGATAATGGCTCCGATCAGCACCTCGCGCACGTAGCTGTCCACGCGCATCTGGGTCAGTCCGTTATCCAGCACGCCCAGAATGGCGATGCCCAGCAGCGTCCCGACCACATGGGGTTCGCCCTCTTCGCTCATGGTCATCCCCAGGAAGACGGCGGCAATCGCATCCAGCATCAGCCCGGCTCCCTGCGTGGGATTGGCCGAAGCGACCCGGCTGGCATACAGCAGGCCGGCCAGGGCCGCGCCCAGCCCCGTCAGCATGAAGGCGATCAGGCGCAGCAGGCGCACCCGGACGCCCCCCAACCGGGCTGCTTCGACATTGCCGCCGATGGCGTAGAGCCGCCGCCCGAAGGCGGTCTGTTCCAGCACGACCCAGACGATCACGAAGACGATCAGGGCGATGATGGTCAGGTTGGGGAACAGCAGCGCCCGCTCATTGACCGTACCCAGCGGAATGCCGCCCCGCGCGAAGCCGCTGAAATCCGCCGGAATATCCCGCCCGAAGATGGTTTCGCCGCCGCTGAGCAGAAAGGCTACCCCACTGAAGACGGTCAGCGTGCCCAGCGTCGCCACGAAAGGGGTGATGCCGATGTAGCTGACCAACAGGCCGTTCAACAGGCCGCCGAGCAGCCCGACCGCCAGCGCCACGATCACGCCGACCAGGACGGGCTGCGAATCGCGGAAGAGCAGCGCCGCGATGATCCCGGAGAGGCTCGCCATTGAGCCGACGCTCAGGTCGAAGTCGCCCATGACCATCACGATGGTCATGGTGAAGGCCACTACCGCCAGCATACTGACCTGCTGCGAAATGTTCAGCCCGTTGGGGAGGGTCAGGAAGGTGTTGGGGATGTTGAGTGTGAAGTAGACGATCACGACCAGGAAACCGATGAGCGTCCCCGAACGGCGCAGCCAGCGGCTCAGGCGGGCTTGGGTGGTCACGATACTCGTCTCCGTTCCATCCGGCGGCTAGGCGGACGCTTCATAG
>JAEUQZ010000592.1 GCA_016788965.1 Anaerolineae bacterium
GACGAAGAATCCCAATATCGAGCAAATCGTCGCGCTGCGCCCTGATCTGGTGATCGCCAACCAGGAGGAAAACCGCAAAGACGATGTCCTGGCGCTGCAAGCGGCGGGCATCCCAGTCTGGGTGACATTCCCTCGGACGGTGGCGGATACCTTCAACCTGCTGTGGAATATCATGCACGTCTTCGACCAACCGGAGATGGTTCCGCGCGTGCGCCTGATCGAGCAGACGATGGATTGGGTCTGGCGCTTGAGCGAGCCGCGTCTGGCGGCCAATCCCTGCCGGGTCTTCGCGCCGATCTGGTTGGACCCGTTGATGACCTTCAGCGGGGATACGTATGCCAGCGATCTGCTGCGGGTCTGCGGCGGGGTGAATGTCTTTGCCGAACGCGAGCGCCTGTATCCGCTGAAGGCCGATCAGGGTGAGGCTCCGGCAGCTTCGGCGGAAGGCCGCGATACCCGCTATCCGCGCATCACCTGGGAAGAGGTCGAAGCGGCGCAGCCCGATGTGATCCTGCTGCCGAGCGAGCCGTTTGCCTTCGACGACAGCCATCTTCCGCTGTTCGAGCGGCTGAAGGTTCCGGCGGCCCAACGTGGACGCATCCATCTGATCGATGGATCGCTGCTGACCTGGCACGGGACGCGGATCGCTTACGCGCTGACCGTGCTGCCCGATGTACTCTACCCTGTTGGGGAATAGGTGGTTCATGCCGAATTTCAAGTCTGCCGCAGAATGGCTGCAAATGGTCGTCCACGATCTGAAGTCCCCGGTGAATTCGGTGAGCGGGACGCTGGATATGATCGAGCATATGGGGCCCTTGAACGAGAAGCAGCAGCATTATGTCAAGCGGGCTTTTGCCGGCCTGCACCGGATGGATCATCTGATCTCCCGGCTGCTGGACATCAGTTGGGTAGATGGAGAAGGGCCGCTGGAACTGCGCGATGTCTACGTCCCGGCGATGGTGGCCGAGGTGATCGACATGCTCCAGGAAGTGGCCGAGCAGCGGCGCGTCACCTTCGAGGTGGATATTCCCGAAGATGTGGGCAGCATCCCAGCCGATGGAGAGCGGCTGATCCAGGTTTTCGATAACCTGTTCAGCAATGCGATCAAGTACAACCGCGAGGGCGGGGTGGTGCGGGTGCGGGTCACGCGCGATCACCGCCACATCCTGGTCAGCGTGGCCGACAGCGGCATCGGCATTTCGCCGCAGGATCAGCCGCACGTCTTCGAGCGTTTCTACCGGGCGGCGGAAGGCGTGCGCCTGAAGATCGAAGGCAGCGGCCTGGGGCTGGCGATCAGCCAGGGGATTCTGGCGCGGCACGGCGGGCGCATCTGGGTCGAGAGCCAGGTGGGTGAGGGCAGTGTGTTCCACTTCACGCTGCCGCTGAGTCAGGCGATAACCGATGGCGACGACAGTTCGGACGATACGCTGCCGAGCCTGGGGGAAGGTCACGACGGACGCCCCAACGCCAGAACGCCCTTCGCCAGCGAGATTCCCGACGCGGTAGACGACGACATTCAGGAGAAACGCGATTCCGCGCCGCCGGATGTGGCGGGGGATGAACTCTAGCTGAGACCCGCTTGCAGGGGGTTGTGAGAAAGAGTACAATCTCAGGCCTTGACGCGGTGAAACAGGAGGCATAAGGTGAAACGTCTCGCCATCCTTTTTGCGTTGATGCTCATCATGGTCATCGGCGGCGGTCTGACCGCGCAGATTCAGGCCAGCGGCGGCGAACTCCGCATTCCGGGCATCATCCGCCAGACCAATGATCCGAATGCCTCGGCGCTGGATGTGACCCCGTGGAAGGCCGAACAACTGGTGATCGTGGTGCTGTTCATCCTGTTCAGTCCGTTCCCGCCTGGCCTGATCCCGATGGCAATCGGCATCATGGCGGTGATGTGGTTCCTGGATTGGCAGATCAAGCGCACCAAAGCGGGCGCACGTGGCGCAAAGTCCCAAACCGAGTTATCTACCGAAAAATCTGAGTAGTGCAGGTTCGAGGCTGATCGTATGCAGCAGGTCGAGGCCCGCTGGGGGCCGTTCATTCGCCTCGCGCTGATTACGGCGCTGTTGACGTTGGGGCTGATCGTCTTCGGGGCGGTCGTCCGCGTAACCGATTCCGGATTGGGCTGCGGCAATCACTGGCCGCTGTGCAACGGCACAGTGATCCCGCCGCT
>JAEUQZ010000593.1 GCA_016788965.1 Anaerolineae bacterium
CCCTATTCCTGGGCCGCCAGGCAAAGAAGCAGTTACGCCGGCCTCATCGGTCATTATCGAACCTGACCCGGCAGCATCCCTGGTTGGCGGGATATCCAATCCAGGTCGAAGCGGCCCGCCCATTATTGCAGGCACAGTCGCAGAGAAGCTGCCGCCACCCCGGCCCAGTAATGTAGCCGCGACCCGAACGGATCAAACTCAAACTGCAACGCGATTAGCAGGAGCATTGTCGCCTGTGCCATCACATCAAGCGAAATCTGATGATTCCGATGTAGCAGATGATGAAGTCGATCAGTCTGACGATGAAGTCCGGGACGAAGATCGCAGATGAGCCATACGCGCAAGAAAAGCGAAACCTACTGCAATCAACGTAAACATGACCGCCAGCGCGATGAATTTGAAGGCGCGACTCTCTGTCACCAGGGTCAGAACGCCAAAAAACGCGCAAAAGGTGTAGTAGATCAGGACAATCTGGCGTTGACTAAGCCCCAGGTCAAGCATCCTGAAGTGGACATGCCCTCGATCTCCCTCGAATGGGCTACGACCCGCGCGAAGGCGATTTAGCGCCTGCCAGATCAAATCCATCAGCGGCAGCCCCATCACCAACAAGATGGAAGCCATCTTTGCTCCGCCGATGATACTCAAGGTTGCCAGGAGGTAGCCGAGATAGTAGGCTCCTCCCCCCATGATGATCTGTGCAGGGTAGAAATTCATCAGCAGGAATCCCAGTGAGGTCCCCATGAGGGCTATCATTAGCAGACTCACACTGGTTTGGGGTGGGACTACACGAAAGGCGCTGTTCACGAATAACATCGTTCCCGCGATAAAAGCGACCCCTGCTGCCAGACCATCCACACCATCAAGGAAATTGACCGTGTTCATCATGCCGACCATCCAGAAGTAGGTCAGCGCCACCGTCACTATATGCGGCCACGGATCGGTCTGCTGCCCGGTCAATGGATTATTGAAATATTCGATGAAGATCTGAAAGGAAATCGCAATCGCAGCTGCCAAAGACTGACCGATGAACAGGGGAAGTGCCTTGAAATGATAGTAATCATCCAAGATTCCGATGACGAAGATCACAATCCCACCAAGGATTAACCCCGTCAGTCGAATAACTTCGTTGGGATCACTACGCGGAATTGGCAGCAACTGAGCAGCCAATATGCTGATTGTGAAGGCGCCGAAAAGACTGATACTCCCTAACTTGGAAACGCCCCGATGATCGGCTTCGCTCTGGCGGCGCCCTCCAGGAGCGGCCACGACTCCGAGGCGACGCCCCAGCCAGCGGCTGAACGGTGCCAAGGCAAGAGCAGCGCTAAGGGCAAGGCAGAAAACAAGTGTAAAGCCAGCAGAGTGATCCATCAGGACACTTTATGTGCCAAACTGGCGATCCCCTGCATCTCCAAGCCCTGGCACAATGAAACCGATCTCGTTCAGCCGTTCATCTACGGCTGCGACGTGAATTGGAACATCAGGATGGGCTTTGCTGAACCGTTCAATACCTTCTGGGGCTGCAATTAGCCCAACGTACTTGATCCGCTTGACCCCCCACCGCTTGAGAATATCGACCGTGGCTACCGCTGATCCGCCCGTAGCCAACATCGGATCAAGCACCAAACAGAGCTGCACGGTCGGCTCAGTCGGGAGACGATTGTAGTATTCAACCGGGCGTAAAGTCTTTTCGTCTCGATAGAGGCCGATATGCCATACCTGAACGTTAGGAAGTAGTTCAACAACGCCTTCGACTAGCCCAAGCCCTGCGCGCAAGACGGGGACCAGGCCAATCGCTTCCTCGGCTTTGAACCCGGCGGCTTCCCCCATTGGAGTCATGACAGTCTTGGGTGCTAAACGAAGGTCCTGGGTCGCTTCATAACACAAGAGCAAAGCCAGTTCTCGTACCAACTCACGAAAGGCGCGATGATCGGTATCTTTGTCTCGAAGAACAGTCAATTTGTGCAGGACAAGAGGATGTTTGGAGACTTGAAGCTGAGACATAAGGGGCACATTCTCCGTCAGGTGGCTGTACGAGTCCAATTGTACCAGCCGCCCTATCCCTGTCAAAGCAGCGACTATTCGCCAATCAGGGCTATCGCATCAAATTGGGAGTAAGAAGCTCCAGGAGGAAGGCATCGTCGAGTGCGGCGCGAAAACGCTTGCG
>JAEUQZ010000594.1 GCA_016788965.1 Anaerolineae bacterium
TCGACATCGAAGCCGACGATGGCCCCGGTTCCGCTGGCCGCGCCACGAATCTTGGCGACTTCCAGCGTCTTGACCAAGCGCTGCCCATCCTGTTCGGAGCGCAGTTGAAGGTGGGCATCGCACATCGAGCGGATCGGGTTGACCAGATCGCTGCCGACCGCCTGGGCGTGCAGCGTGACGATCACGGTCATGCCTTTACCGCACAATTTCTTGCACTCTTCAAAGAAGTTCAGGATGCGGGTGGGGGCATCCTGATTGGCGATGGCCGAGGTGAACGAGTCCACCACGACCAGATCACGACCTTTCTGGTCGTGGATGGCTCGAAGGAGCCGCGCGGGAGCCGATTCGCCGACTCGGGAGAGCGCCATCGGGTAGACCCGCAGCCGTCCCAGCAGCAGGTGATCGACCACATCCATGTCGATGCTCTGCATCTGGCTCATCAGGCTTTTGACGGTGTTCTCGCTGGTGAAGGCGGTGGCGCGGTTGCCGGTCTTGAGCGCCCCGTAGAGGATTTGCTGCGAAAGAACGGATTTGCCGGAACCGGAACTGCCCTCGATCAGGGTGAGTGATCCAGCGGGCAGGCCGCCGCCCATTTTCGAGTCCAGTTCGGCGTTCCCGGAGGAGATGATCTTGCGGGCAGGTTTCTCTTGGGCAGGCATCGTCGCGCTCCTCAAGGAACCGTGATGGTCACGGCGAAGTTGAAGGCCCCGATGCTGGCCTCGCCGTCGCTAATGGTGAAGCTGAAGCTGTCCGCGCCTGTGCCCGTCGCCGCGTAGCTGACCAAGCCGTTATCCAGATCGGCCTGGGTGAAGGTCACTGCCGGACTGACCGCGCCCAGGCTGAGCGTGCCCTGCGTTGGCGGGACGGTCACGGTGTAGACCAACTGCGAGGGCGCGTTGTCGAGATCGTCGGCGCTGAGCATGGCGTCTGTCAGAATGATGGACGCGCCCGTTTCCACCGATGTGCCGGTGTTGACGGCCAGCGTCGGCGGGCGATTGCGGGTGGCGAAGCCGCTCATCGTGACCCCATTCGACGTGGTCAGCACGGTCTGGATGGTCGTGCCTGGGCCAACCGGTGGCATCACATTGAAGGCGACCGTCATGATTTCGCCGGGGTTCAAAATGCCGGGTTCATAAGCTTCTTCGGTAATGGCATCTATTGAAATGTCGGTCATCTGCCACTGGCCGGGCATCAACACCGCGCTGGCATAGGGAACCCAGCCGATGTGATAGGTGCTGGGGCTGCCGCTGTCATAGTATTGAAGGAAGGCGTCCCACTGGCTGAAATCGGACAGACGAGTCTGCCCGGTGTTGCGGAGGCTCCATTGGATGCGCGTTCCGGCGTCGAGGATCGACAGGCTGACGGGGGTCAGATCGGTGCGGCTGATGTCCTGCGTGCGCGATTCCATCGACTGCCAGCTTTCGATGACGATCTCCTGCGACGAGAAATAAGCGTAGGAGAGCGTCAGCACGGCGAAGATGATGATGAAGACGACGACGATGGCGGTCAGCACGCTGTCCATGTTCTAAAATCCCACCGTGTAATCGGCAGATACGCCCTGGTTGGTTCCCACCTTCAGGTAGTAACGTCCCTGGGGGATGACCATCTGGTAATGCACTGTGATCCGCAGGGTCGAGCCGGGTGTCCAGTCGCCGCCGTTCTCGACGATCCAGGTCCAGTAGGGATAGGAGTTTCCACCGTAGGGAATGCGGTTGAAGTTGCCCTCCGCGCCGAAGAAGACATCCAGGTTGTTCAGGTCGATGATGCGGCTGCTGCCGACATTCTTGACCCAGGCAAACACCTCGAATTCGCCGTTGCCGTTGGTGTTCTGCCACATGCCGTTGGCATCGATCTCGCCGGCCATATGTACGATGCGGAGGTCGGTATCCATCTGGTCGCTGGCCCGGTGGGCCATACCCGCGATGGCGTCTCCGCCCTGGAGGACGGCGGGATAGGCGGCGTTGAAGAGCATCATTGCCATCATCATGCCGATGACGATGAGCAGGGCGGTGGTGAAGGCTTTATCCATAGGTCGTGCGCTTCTTGGTGATGCCCGCGCCGGCGTTGTGGATGCCCGCGATCAGGCGCAGGACGAGGTTGCTTTGTTCTTCGATATCGGATGCATCTGCGGTCGCAGCCTTGTGATTGGCGGCGGGCTGCG
>JAEUQZ010000595.1 GCA_016788965.1 Anaerolineae bacterium
CCACGACGCGCGTCGGACGGATGACCAGCAGCACGCCATCGTACTTGCTGGCTTTCTCCACCGGTTCCACGCTGCCAAAATAACGTTCCTGCCCCGTATACAACTGGGTGTGCCGGTCGAGTTCTTCCAGCGCCCCCTCGGCCGTGATCTGCTCGACCAGGCCGCCGATTTCCAGGTAGCGATAGGGATTTTTCGGGTCGAGCGCCAGCACGGTCACGCGGGGATTGGCCTGGATGTTGCGGACTTTGCGGGTGCGGCGGTCGCTGGTGATGCGGATGAATTCGCCGTCGTAGCGCCGCCAGACGGCCGCCGCATAGGGCACGCCCTCCCCGGAAACGGTCGCCAGCGTGACGACCACCGGGCCTTCCAGCAAATCCTTGTGTGAGTCGGGGATGGTAACGGCCATGGCGATACTCCGGGATTAGGTTTACAAACCGGAGTTCAGACGCGGCGGAGAGGCCGTCTATTACCCGGAGGCCAGCGGTTCGGCTCCCAGCAGAATCCGGGAACGCGGCGCGTAGTACACCCGGTAGGCTTGCTCCGGCTCGAAGTGCCGCGCCAGACGCGGATGCACCGCCAGTGGCGTCTGCCGGATGGTCACGGCCGCGCGGTAAACACGGCCGAGGCGCTGCTCTCGGTCGAGCGCGACCGGCCCTTCGGCGGCCTCGACGCGGCCTTCACGCAGATCGTGGGCGAGGTGCTGCAAGCGGCGGTTCATCGCCCGCAGCGCGATGAATGGCAGGCTGAACAGCAGCAGGTTGACGGGCAGCGAGACCGACGCCAGACTCCGCGCCCCGACGGCCACGCCTACAGCCTGTTCCAGCAGCGGAGCCGCCAGCAGCGGCATCGCCCCGTAGATGGCGATCAGCCAGCCGACCGTCGTCCAGCGTGCCCGCTGCAAACGCGCCTGCTGGCGTTTACCCAACCGCCCGGCGCGGTTATGGCGCAGATCGTCCCAGGTGACGTCCAGATGGCGCATCAGCGGGGTCGGAGCGGGTTGGTGGGCGCGTTGGCGTCGGAACATGCGGATGCTCTCGTACACTGGACAAAGGCCGCGCGAGACCACTCTTGGCAGCGCCGCGCGTCCCGCCCAGCATACCATTTCAGCCGCGAAGATGAAATCCTTCAGTTCGCCCGGAAGGCTTCGACCATCGGCGCGGTGTCGTAGTATTCGCGCACCTTCACCGGTTGGTCGTGATCGAAGGTGTAAATGTGGACGAAGTTCGTCTCCCACCGTTTTCCGGTCGGGCGTGCTTTGACCCGCTGGAATCCCTGAACGATCACGGTGTGGCCGGTTTCCTCGATTTCCTGGATGTCGTACACTTCGATCTCGACATTGGCCCCCACCAGACCGAAGAACCGGGCGATGTCCTCGCGTCCGTGGTAGTGCCCCGCGAACGGGATCGAGGCCGGGCCGTAGAATTTCCAGTCCACATCCTCAGCCAGCGTATTGAGGATGTGGGGGATGTCGCCCTTGCCGAACGCCGCATAAATGCTCTGGATTGTCTCGACATTGCTCATCATGCACCTCCGTGATGGATCGACCTGCCATCACAGTACGCCGAGCCTCTGCCCGTAATACAGATCATTTCCTGTTCAATCGCTGCTCAGTTTTCCGATGCAGCCATCAGGGAACGCTGTCCTCCGCCGTGACGATGCGGAAGCCGATGTGATGGTCGCTGTAGGTCGGCGGGTCTTCAAAGTGACGGTAGGCTGACCGGGACACGAAGGCATTGCTGCCCCACCAGCCGCCCTTCTCGATCTTGGTCGCGCCGCGGCCCGGCCCGGTCGGATCGACCACCGCCCGCTCCGAGTAGCCGTTGGCGAGCCAATCCTGCACCCATTCCATCGCGTTCCCGGCCATGTCGTGCGCCCCCACCCAACTGACTCCATCAGGATAGCTCCCGACCGGCGTCAGTCCAGTGCTGTCCAGCACATTGGCGCGTTCCGGCTCCCAGGTGTTCCCCCCGGGATACACCCGCGACTCTGGCCCCCGCGCCGCGTATTCCCACTGGGCTTCGGTGGGCAGCGCCCCGCCGCGCCAGCGGGCATAGGCTTCCGCCTCGAACCACGTCACGCAGACGCGGGGGTGATCGTCGGGCGCGTCTTCGAGGCAGACCTGCGGCAGTTCCTCGACCTTCTGTTTGTTCAGCCAG
>JAEUQZ010000596.1 GCA_016788965.1 Anaerolineae bacterium
ATGGCGGCGGGGCGGGCGGTGATCGCCTCGGATCTGCCGGGGAACGCCGAGGTGGTGCAGGACGGGGAGTCGGCGCTGCTGGTTCCGGCGGGGGACGCGGGGGCGCTGGGGGCGGCCATCCGGCGGCTGCGGGATGATCCCCTGCTCCGGGAGCGGCTGGCGGAGCGGGCGCGGCGGCTGGCGTTCGAGCAGTACACCTGGGATGCCCGTGCGCGGGGAATCATGCAGGGATTAGGGGTTGGGGATTAGGGGTTGGGGGGGGAAGTCAGAGGAGAAAAGTTAATAGTTAATAGTTTATGGGTAGCTTTTAGCTGATAGCTTATAGCTTTTAGCCATACGGAATGCGCTATGGGGCGGCGATGAGAAATCTGATAAGAATGATAAGAATGAGAATGTGAGAATCTTGAGAATCTGTGGCTCGAATTGTCGCAAATGTCGTCAGTGTCGTCAGTGTCGGACGGACAGTTGTTGCGGCAATTTCGGCAATTGCGGCAGTTGCGGAACGGCAATTCTGCGCCAGGAGGTGGAGGCGAAACAGGCGTAAGAGCGCCATTTTATGACACATCCCCATCCGCTGGACTGATCCTCACGCGAAGAATACCCGGTTTTGTGGCGGGAATGGCGGCAGTGCCGTCAGTGCCGCCCACGCCGTTTTGTGTCAGGGAACGGGGCTTCACCGTCGCAAAATGCTGCAAACGCTGCAAATGCAAATCGCGCGAAAAGTTGCAAAAGTTGAAAATGTTGCAGTTGCAACTGCGTGAAATTTGCAACAATAATGGGATGCGACAATCGCGTTTCATAGGTTGTGAAGGTGCGGCGGGGAAATATCCCCTTCCCCGGCCCCTCCCCGCTTCGCAGGGAGGGGAGTTCATCCTCGTATCTCCACGATAGCACAAAATGGGCGGGTTAGGGTGACATTTTGTCTACTTTTGCGCTATAAAATCGTGGATAAGAAGAATTTCGTCACAGAGACACAGATTGTGATCAGACTCGACCAAAGCGGTGTGACTACTCTGACATGCTCATTTCGATTCTGTCATCATCTTTCACTATCCCGTCGAGCCACATCCGGTACAATCGATTAATAGGATCGGTTGATCGAGGACAGCCGCTTGCCGCACCTGTATATTTCCTACGCGCCTGAAAACTTTGAATTCGCCGAGGCGGTGCAGCGCCGCCTGGAACGGAACGGCTGCGAGGTCTGGATCGACAGCAGCCCGGCGGATCTGCCGGATGATGCCGCGCAGTCGCGGGACTGGCGGCAGGAGATCGACGAAGCGATTCGGCGCTCCTTCGCGCTGATTACGATTGTCACGCCCCATGCCCGCGCGTTCGAGTATGTTACGTATGAGTGGATGTTCGCGCTGGGGGTTGGCATTCCGGTGGTGGCACTGCTCTTCGAGCACACGGAATTACCACCGAGACTGAAGGCGCTGCCCGTACTGGACTTCACCCAACCGCGCCGCGCTCCGTGGAGCCAACTGCTCGACCTGGTGCAGGGCTATGAAGCGCGGGCAAGCGGCGCGGTCACGGCCCAACCCCACGGCCCGCCGATCAGCGGTACAGCGGCAACGTTGGCCGGAACAGGGCAGGCGCGTACCCTGCTCGATCTGGTGCAGATGATCCGCGCGGGCGAGGCGGAAGCGCAGCGCTCGGCGCTGATGGCGCTGGCGGAACTCAACCCGGATGCGCTCGTCAGCCTGACCCAGATGGCGCTCCAACGCGACGAGCTGCGAATTCCGTTGGTGCAGCAGATCATCGACCGGACGCTGCCCCCACCGCGGCATGTGTTCCTGAGCTACAGCCGCCGGGACGCCGACCTGATGCACCGACTGCGCGACGATATGCGCCAGTCCGATCTGGCGGTGTGGACCGATGACGCCCTGACACCGGGTGATCCGCAGTGGCAGTTAGCCATCCAGGGCGCGATTGAGGCGGCGGGCAGCGTGGTTGTCATCATGACGCCGGACTCGAAGAAATCCGAATGGGTGCTGGCCGAACTGCAATATGCCCGCACGCACAAAGTGGTGATTGTGCCGGTGCTGATGCGAGGCAGCGAAGCCGACGCGGTTCCGATGGCCTTCATCAACTGGCAGTGGCTCGATTTGCGCGGCGAGGCACTGTACGGCGCGGGATTATCGAAGCTGGTTGGGGC
>JAEUQZ010000597.1 GCA_016788965.1 Anaerolineae bacterium
GAGATAGGCTCCGGCGGCGAAGACTTCTTCACCGATGAGGGGCTGGTCGGCCATGACATAGGCGATGGCCTGGCCTTCCGGCTGATCGCTGGTGGCGATCAGGGTTTGGCCGCGGCGCAGAGCCGTCTCCGCAGGGAGGGCTAATTCGGTGCCGAAGCTGCCGCCGAGGACACTGACCCCGATACGGTCATCGGCCAGGACACCGGTCAGAGCCGCGGCGAAGGCCAGCGAACGGCCACCGGCGGGATACCAGCGGACGCTGGCGAGCCGATAGCGATCTACGAGGCGGCGGGAAGCATAGGCGCGGCGGAGGGTGTCCTGGCCCAGGGCCAGGGCGGTCGGATCACCGACGGTGAGGATGGGACTCTGGCTGCCGATGACCGCGCGGCGGGCGGTCTGGTAAAGAAGTTCAGCGTTCGCCAGGGCGAGCAGCGTGGTGGTTCCACCCAGGCCGGCGCTGCCGAGGGAGACATGCACCGCGCGGTCGGCTTCGATGGCTTCGCCGATCCGGTTCGGGAGATCGGCGTAGGCCGGGATCACCCGGAGGGTGACGAGGCCACGCCGACGCCGGATGAACTGGGTGGCGATGATGCTGACCACGAGGGCCAGCACGATGATGAGCAGGGTCAATGTCTGAGTTACGCTGTCCACAAGACCTCACCGTGGGTCATCGTCTAGCTGCCGACGAAGGTGGTCGATGCCGCCGGGGGTATCCAGGAGTTCGGCCAGCGCACCGATGGCTTCACGCGGGAGCCAGCGGCTTAAGATGGGCTGCGCTGTCCAGACCAGATTGGCTCCCAGCGGGCCAAGCGGTTCGAGCACATCCAGGGCGACGCGGAAAGCATCCGCGAGGCCACGCGCGCGCACCTGCTCGATCCAGGCTGTCCCTTCGAACGACTCTTCATTACGACCCATGTGGAGAGTATAGCACGGGTCTTGTGTACACGAAACTTGACCGGGAGGGTACTTTGGTGGTTCACTTCCACAAGGCAAGTTCCCCACAGAAAGGCCGCAACCTCATGAACCTCCCACTCTGCCCTATCCCGGCGGGAAGCTACCGGATCGGGGACGACCAGCGGCCGATCAGCCGACCGGAACACACGGTCGCATTGGGGGCGTACTCGATCATGCGGACGACGGTGACGAACGCGGACTTCCTGGGGTTCGTCGCGGCGAAGGGGTATACCGAGGAAAGCCTGTGGAGCGAGATGGGCTGGCGGTGGCTCCAGGGGAAGCCGGTGACTCAGCCGCACTACTTCGGTGATCCGAGCTTCAACCGGCCAGAGCAGCCGGTGGTGGGGGTGTGCTGGTACGAGGCGCAGGCCTTCGCGCGGTGGATCAGCCGGGAGACGGGGCAGGAATGGAGGCTGCCGACCGAGGCGGAATGGGAGGCCGCGGTACGGGGGCCGGAGGATCAGCCGCCGGATGCGCGGACGGGGAACACAGCCGAGCGGGGGCCAAGCTATGCCTGGGCGGTGACGAAGGTGGGGAACACGGCGTGGTGCGGGGCGGAGGATCTGCTGGGGAATGTGTGGGAGTGGTGCAGCAGTCGGTGGGGACGGAACTGGCAAACGCTGGAGTACCCGTACCCGTACCAGACGGGGGATGGGCGGGAAGACCCGGAGGGGAGCCATGCCCGGATCATGCGGGGTGGGTCGTGGTTCGATCCGGTTTGGGAAGCGCAGCCCGCGAACCGGGGACGGTATCTACCGGGGTCGAGGGCGAGCAACATCGGGTTCAGGCTGGTGGTGGGGAATAGGGATTAGGGGTTGGGGATTAGGGATTAGGGAAGATACATAGCGAATTCATTACAGGTGACAAATCATCGAAACAACTTGGCGGAAATGGCGGCAATGGCGGCAGTGCCGTCAGGGTTGGAAACGCCTGTTTGTGTCAGTGAGGGAAGAATAGTTGGTAGTTTATAGTTTATAGAAAAAGCTGATAGCCTTTCGCTTTTAGCTGATAGCCAGAGAAACGAATTGTCGGAAATGTCGTCAGTGTCGGTGTCGCTGATCGCCAGAGTAGGCGAAATGTCGTCCAAGTCGTCCACGCCGGACGGATTGTTGCGGAAATGGCGGCAATTGCGGCAATTGCGGCAGCAGCGGCAGCAGCGGCAGCAGCGGCAGCAGCGGCAGCAGCGGC
>JAEUQZ010000598.1 GCA_016788965.1 Anaerolineae bacterium
GATACAACCGTGCTGTGTTGAGTGCGCCGCCCAACTGTTGCACAATCGAACCGTACAGATCAAGCTGCTCTGCGTCAAACACCATAAAGCCGATTTGACCAGATTGGTCTACCAGGGGTATCAAGGTCAGGATAAATTGATGCTCGCCAGTAAACAGGTTCGCAGGTGGAAATTCCCGACTACGAAAGCGAATGACCCCCTGATCCGGATTGATGGTATTGTGTATCGTTGTCCATGCGACTGGATCGTCGCCGTCCGCTTCAAATAATCCGAGCAGAGCGATATGAATGCCCATATCGGGCAAGTGCGTTGCGAGGATGTCATAGATTTGCACCTCATCGAGAGCGTTCAGCAATCTGGCAGTTAGCAGACTAAGGCGACTGGATGTCCATCGCTCGTCCATCACGTAGTGCCGATGCTGCCGCTGCATTGCCGCGCTGATCGTCAGTCTCGCCTCACCTAGAAGGTCGTATATGTCCGAACCTAATGACGAACCGGCAGTCGATACTGCTCTTTCTAGAAGTGAAATTGCATCTTGCCATATGTGTGTATCATCATCACCTGCCGCCGTGACTTGGAGTGCAGCGGCAAGAGCATCCTGGAATTGTGCATTATCGTCACGCCGAACACTGCTATTGAATGTGTCTACCAGTTGCTGGCACAAAGCCAAACCCTCATCTTCGGTGAGATTGTGGGCCTGATTCATGATGGTTGATGCAATCATTCGCGCCAACCACGAAGCCCACTCTTCTCCAGGTTGTCCTGTGGGGCTGGGTTCGGTCTCCCTGGAAGCATATTTCCCGACATTACAACCACAGGATGCGCGGATGACCAAATGCGTATCCACGTTGACTAATTCGGGTAGCTGAGTCTTTCCTTCAATGTGTTCAAGAAGCAAATCAACAGCGCGATAACCCATGTTGAACAGCGGAACATGGATACTGCTTAATCCTGGTTGGTGAACAGCGCCCTCAAGCCGATTATCGAATCCTGTAATGGCGACATCCTCTGGGATTTTTCGTCCGGCTTCCTTGAGTGCCTGCATTGCCCCCAATGCCGATTCGTCGTTGCTGGCTACAACAGCCGAAAACTCAACTCCGGAAACCATGATCTGCTGCATGGCAATATAGCCGCCATCGTAAACATGGCGTCCGTAAGCAACCCGACGAGGGTCATTTTCCAAACCATAGCTTTCACAACCGGACTGGTAGGCCCGTAAGCGCTCCCCACTGTCCCCGCGCATATCCTCCACAGTACCGGCGATAAAGGCAATCTGCCGATGGCCGTGTTCCACCAGGTGATGCATGGCCTCCAGAATGCCACCCGCGTTATTCACTGCGATTGTTGGGCCGGTTTCTCCTGATCCGACGAACAGCACTGGATGCCCAGCGGCAATCAATCCTTGAATGTATTCCGACCGTTCCTGGGAGTGGAGGGGTACCGCGATGATTAGTCCGTCAGTATTCCAAGGACCAATGGACACGAAATCTTGATCGGGGGAAAAGACGGGCCAGGCGGGACGCAGCGGATCGGTTGGGCTGGCGGAAGGCCCCATCCCGCAGCCTAAGAGCAAGTTGCACCCCAGCTTTTGGGCAGCGTGGGTAATGCCGCGAAAAATGGGGGCAAGGTAGCTGAGGTTCGTCGCCGTCCGGTAAAACTGCCAGCCCGCCAGGACGCCAATGGTCGGTCTTTTGTAAGGTACTGTTGCATTCATATTTCTTACTTCACCACAGGCTGGATTGTCGCCAACCCCATCATTCTGATATAGAACTGGTTGAAACTTTTGCCAAAAGAGGATGATAGTGCATCATGAGCGCTATCCCGGTCAGTCTAACACAAGAACAATTCGAGCAATACATCCTCATGGCTGTGGAAAAGCCTCAATGAGTTCAGCCTGTGAAGCCAGGCGGGTCAGCGTGAAGAGCCTCGGCCAGACCGCGATTGAGAACCTGCTGGCGCATGTGCTGACGATGGACAACTTACGTCCACTGGCGGCGAGCATTGAGGCATTACTGGAAGACAGGCTCGCCGAGGTGCAGAAGTCGCTCGAAAACATCATGGATGCTATCGAGAAGTGGGTTATGCGACATATCTCTAGCAGCGCTACAACAGTCGCAAGCGGGAGGAAGAAGAAGTGCTCT
>JAEUQZ010000599.1 GCA_016788965.1 Anaerolineae bacterium
CTCCCGGATCGGATCGCGCTGGTTCCACCAAAAGGCACTGTTCTGCTGGTCATCCCGAAGGATAAAGCCACCTTCAGCTTTACCGAAAAGCACAGCTTCGGCGGGGCGCGTCAGATGATCGGCAGCCTCAATCTGGACGGGGTTGAACTGAAGCAGGCGATCATACCGCGAACGACCTATGAACGCTGCCAGCGGTGGGAGACCAACGAAAGCGCCTGAGTTCGCTCCAGGAACCATCTTTCCATTTCTGAATTTCCGGTTCTTAATGGAAATAGATACGATCCTCACGTCAAAACTGCCTATAATGGAATGAGATCGCATTCATATTTCTCAACCCGTCGTTCCCTGGGGACTGTGTGGGCCGGAATGATTACGGCCATTCAGGTCGAAGAAGAGGCTTTCATGACAACATCCCGCAAGCTCTTATGGTTGGCTGTACTGGCTGCACTGCTGCTGGCAATCGTGCCGGTGAGCGCAGCTCCGCTGAACCTTCAGGACGGCTCGTGCTTCGTCACCGCGACGAAGGCCAAAACCGTCTCGGTGCGGGTCGGCCCCGGCGAGAACCGCACTCCGGTCGCCTTCCTGCCGACGGGCAAGTCGTTCCAGGTTCAAGGACGCTTCGTGGCGAAGGATGAGTCGGTCTGGTATCAGATCGACCCGAAGGAAGCCGCGCCCAAGAAAGCCATCCAGGAAGCCTGGGTCGCGGCCGGGGATGACCTGCGAGAACGCGGCGACTGCGAGGCCGTGGCCGACGCCGACGCGCCGCCCATCATCCCGATCATCGTGCAGCCGACGGCCGCGCCCGCGACCAGCGGCGAGAGCGCCCCACCTGCGGAGTCCGCTGGAACCACTGCGGGCACGATTACGCTGCGAAGTGGAACGTGGAGCTTTAACTTTTCGCGGCAGAGCAATGCTTCCTGCGAGACTGTGCCCAATTTCGTGCTGAATACGACCGATGCCTGGCTCGATTGGACCGAGGCTGATAATGCGGGGCAGGCTCCGCTGTCGGTTCTGAGTGCTACATCGTTTGTCTTCAATGAGACTTTCTTCCAGTCCAACGGAACGAACCGCTATATGGGCAGTTGGTCGTTCGAGAGCGGCAGCAACACCCAGATGTACTTCACGGTCCTATCGCCGACGAGCATGGTCGGGCAAATGGTCGGCAATGTGCGGGTCGATGGGGTGGCGTGCAGCGTCACTACCGACCTGACGGCAAACCGCGTCGGCTGAAGGCGCGGCGGGTACGCCAGGTTCTACCGCGCAGATCGTAAACGCGATAGCATTAGAAGTGATGCTATCGCGTTTTTTGTTGGGGCGGAGGCGACATGCCGAAACGGCTACTCTGGATCATGCTCCTGATCGGGTTGGCGGGGGCAATGCCGCTGCGGGCGCAGACTACGGTGGAAAGCTGTGCGCTGGATCTGACCCGCAGCTACCTGAGCGCCTGGTACTGGACGCAGTCGGACGGCATTGACGCGCTGACTTACGCGGGGCTGGCCGGGACGCTCTACAACGGGCTGGTCGGCGCGGAGGCCAACTGCTACGGTCTGAGCGCGGCGGTGATCCGGGCCGGGATCGACCAGTTGGAACCGCTGCCGGAACCGGAGGCACTGATCCGCACCTATGCGCGACTGGAGGAGTCCATCGGCTTCAACTACGCGAACTGTCCGCTGGATTTGACCGTGGCCTATGTCAGCGCGGTGGATTGGTCGGGGCTGACAATAGATGAGATCGCCGACGAGACGCTGGCGGCCCTGCAAGTGGCCCAGCCGTTGATCGGGCGGGATAGCGTGTGCGGCAGTGAAGCCCGGCTGGAATTCACCGAGTCGGTACTCGAATCGGCTGACGGGCTGACCCCCGACCCCAATCTGATCCCGATGATTCTGAAGGAGGCGGATTCGCTGAGCAGCTACGACACCGCCAACTGCGCCAATCAGGTCATGGAGACCTTCATCCAGCAAGCGGATTGGACGGGCGTCTCCGCTGAGACGTTCGGCCAGACGGTCGCGCAGGGCGGCCACGGTGCAGCCATCGGGCAGGTCGATCGCCTCGCCCGGGCCCAGGGCCTCGCGCAGCGAGGCGAAGAAACGCAGTTGCACCTTCATCGGCCCACCAGTTCGGCAAAC
>JAEUQZ010000059.1 GCA_016788965.1 Anaerolineae bacterium
TTTGCGTGTTGAGTTTCGTCATCCTGTCCCGACTTTCGATATCTTCGCTCCTATCGCTTATTGCGAATAATGTCTAAAGCAGAAGCCCATCGTGTTCATGCCCCACTGGAGATAACCCTGCTGCCACCGCCAAGCCCGTTCGATCAGGGCAGGCTGATTGGATTGCAGTGCCGCTTGATACCGCTTCTGCGCGTGGTAGCTTTCAAAAGCATCCCACTCATCATCACTGCTGCGGAAAACCGCCAGCGGCAGATACCCCTCTTCACGAGCGAGTGTCACAGTAGTCAGCAGATCGAAGTGCGGATTCTCCCCGTTCATCAAAGCCAGATAATCGGCAGGCGGCGGCTGCTTCCAGTAGACCGTGCCGAGCAGAATCCGACCCTGCGAAGACAGCTTCGCCTTCGCCCGTTGGAGCAGTGCCCGGCAGCCGCCCAGGATGAACTCGCCGCCAATACACACCATCACATCCACCGAGCTGGCCTCCAACCCATCCCAATATCCGGCGGCATCCGCGCAGACGAATGTGAGTGGGCGGGCGCTGGGTTGTGCCGGGGCATTTCGGTTGGCTTCCTCGATCAAATCCTCTGCGTGATCGATGCCCGTTCCGAGGATCGCTTGACGCGCGGCCATTCGCAGGAGAAAGCGGCCATCGCCGCATCCGAGGTCGATCACCCGGCTGCCCGGCGCGGCGGCCAACAGGTCGATGAGATCATCCGCGCGTTCAGGACGCATCGGTGAATTGAACATCTCTGTCCTCCCTGGAGCGTGTGATGGGCTATTCGTGAGGGTTTTTCCCTCGCAGCCAGCCTAAAGTCTCTAGCTCATATCGTCATGTGTACAGCATGATCGAATGCTCACAAGTATTCGATATGATCTTTCATCTCGTCGGCCGTCAGCACGCCACAGAGCAGCTCCAAACCGCGCACCCAATCACCCACCGTGGTGTCGAAGTGCTGCGCGATGACGATCCCTGCATGTGATATACCTTCGGCATGAAGGCGCAGAAAATCAAAATCAAAGGTGCAAAGAACGCGCCCCGTCTCGCCTGCGCGTCGCAAATGGTTGATGTCCTTGTCGCCCGCACACCCAGATCACGCGCCGTGACCGCATCGACACCCCGTTGGCGCATCTGTTCGGCCATGGCGACCTGAACACTTTCATCGAAGTACAGGCGGATGGCGCTGCCCAAACCCCTTCTCCTTAGCTTCGCGGATCAGGCGGTCTTCTTCCTCGATCTGGGCGTCGATGTCGGCTTTGTGTTCGTAGTAGTAGGCCAGCGCCGCGTGAACCTGCGCCAGCGAGATTTGGAGCTGCTCGGACAGCTCCTCCGGCGTATAGTGGCGGTAATGGTGGTGGGCGGCCACATCCTGCACGCGCAGCGTCGTTCCGGCGATGATCGGCTTCCCGCTGCGAATATTCGGGTTCGATACGATTGTGTCGATACTCAGAACGGTGATATCGTTCATCGTCTCCGCCCTTTCACAAGCGCCCCGGCCCACATTCGGATCGAACGCAGCGCCAATGTCATCATAGCAGACTTCGGCCATCATTTTGAGCCGACCACGATATTGTGCAGTGCTACCGGGTGATCCCATGCCCCTGTGTTCGAGAATGGGTTACGTCCCGGAAACCTGCCCAGCCAGCGTCACACGCTTGACCCCCTGGCCCTCATAGGCGACCGCCACCAGATCGGTTTCGATCACGCCGAGCGGCGGCATGATGTGCGCTGTGCCGTTCTGGATCGCGTTGGCGACGCCAGCGGGCGGATAACTGGTGAACGGTTCCAGGGCACAGTTGTAGGTGCGCCCGTACCAGGGATAATCGGTATGGCCGCCGTAGACCTGCCACATCCACAGGTATTTGAACAGGTTGTGATCCCAGGCCATACCGAAGCCCACGCCGAGCCGCTGGTTGGTCAGGCCGTACCAGCCTTCGCTCAACTGCTTGAAGAAAACCACATCCACAGAGCGGGTTTCTTTGGGCAGAACGCGGGTGATGTCTTCGATCTGGCCGCTGCGCCGGTTCTTGACCATCGGGAATTCGTAATCGCCACCTGGTTCCCAGAGGCCGTTGGGGTGATACTGAAGCACCTCGACCTTGCTGGCCGGGGTATGCACCACGCAGCTTTCATCCATGAAGGGCGTCCCGAAGGCCGGATGATGCCCCCACATGATGGCGAAGTCGGCCTCGGCTTCGTTGACCAGCTTCTCGTGGATGAACAGGCTGGCCTGGCCGCGTTCGAGGGTGAGGGTGCGTTCCAGCGTCAGCGGCGAGCGGTACAGCCGGACTGATGTCCGCACGCTGACGCGCTCCGGCGAGTCCTCGGTGATGCGCGCGTCGAATGGCAGCAGCGAAACCTCGCCGTGCAAGCCCTGGAAAGTCCCCTGATACGGCTGCGATGCCCAGCCCGCCGAGGGCAAGACTTCCTGCCAGCCGCCGTAGTAATAATCGTGGAATGCCCCTTCCGGCAGGGCGCTGGTGGCAACGTAAGGCTTCTGCATCGGGATGGGCGACTGCCACATGAAATCGAGGTCGCGCGGCTTGTAGGTGAAGTCGAAGATGTCCGCGCCTTTATCGAGCAGCACGCCCACGCGCAGCAGTTCATTCTCCAGGTAGGCGACGCGCATTCCCTTGTAGGTGTAATCCAGGCTGATGCGGCAGCCTTCTTTGCGTCCATAGGTATACATGCGTTCAAGTCTCCTCTTTATTCGGGCAAGCGGATAGGCCGATTCATCCTTCTCGGCGGGGCAGCACCATGCCGAAAATCCTGGCTGTGCCCTGGCTGATGCTCGCCCGCCACATGTCCAGCCCGACGGCCAGCACGATGATGGCCCCCAGGGTGATGTCCTGCCAGGCGGCGGGCACGATGTTCAGGTTCAGGCCGTTCTGGACGACCGCGACGGTCAGCGCGCCGAACAGGGTGGCGATGATATTGCCGCTGCCGCCCGATAGGCTGGTTCCGCCGATCACGGCGGCGGCGATGGCCTGCAATTCAGTCCCCACGCCGTAATTGGGCGAGCCGGAGTTGAGCCGCGCCATCGTCAGCACACCGGCCAGCGAAGACATAATCCCGGCCAGCACGAAGGTCATCAGGCGGGTGCGGTTGACGGGCACGCCGGACAACCGCGCCGCCGACTCGTTCCCGCCGACAGCATAGATGCCGCGCCCGCTGATGGTATAGCGCAGGAAGATGAAGATCAGCGCGTACAGGACGATCACGTATACCAGCGGCAGCGGAATGCTGCCGAGGAGCGTACCGTAGAAGATTGGCTCCAGGTCTTTGGAGACCGACATGACCGGTGTGCCGCCGGTAATCAGAAAGGCCAGCCCGCGAATGATGCCCATCGTCGCCAGCGTGACGATAAAGGAGGGGATGCGCCCGTAGGTACTCAGGAAACCGTTGACGAAGCCCAGCAGCGCCCCCAGGAGCAGCAGCAGGATGATCCCGACGGGCACGGCCACGCCGTTATTGCGGATCAGGATCGCGCCGACGCAGGCCGTCAGCGCCACGACCGCCCCGGAGGAGAGGTCGATGCCGCCCGCCAGGATGACCAGCGTCGCGCCGATGGCGGCCACGGCCACGCTGCTGACCTGGAGGATGACGTTGGAGAGGTTCTGCCCGGTCAGGAAGCGGTCGGTCGTCAGGCTGACCACCACCACGGCCAGCAGCAGCGCGGCCAACGGGCCGACGGCCTGGGAACGGAACGACTTGATGATGGCATTCATAAACAGTGTCCTCTTCGCATTAAACCGGGGCGGTTTCTTTCAGGACTTCGGAAATCTGGTTGGCCGTCTGGACGACCTGCTGGCGCATCGGGCTGGCGGCCAGATCCGCCGGCAGCCGCTCGGCCGGGCCGGTCACGCTGATGGCGGCGACGACGCGCCCTTCCGCGCCAATGACTGGGGCGGCGATGCAGCGAATCCCTTTCTCGTGTTCTTCCCGATCCAACCCAAATCCCTGCTGACGAATATCGGCTAATTCGCGCATCAGCGCGTCAGCGTCGGTGATGGTGGTCGGTGTGAAGCGCGGAATCTGCTGCTGCCTGAACCAGCTTTCGACCTGCTCAGGCGGCTCGTAAGCCAGCAGCACTTTGCCCAATCCAGTACAGGTCAGCGGGGCGGTTCCGCCCGCGCGGGACATCATCTCGCGGTTCGGCTCGCCACCGAGCTTATCCAGGTACAGCAGCCGCATGGCCTCCTGGTCAAGGATCGCCAGATGGACGGTCTCGCCAAGCTGTTCGCGCAGGCGCTGGATGAAGGGCATAGCCTGTTCGCGCAGCGTCATAATCAGCCGGGTCCGCTCGTCCATCTCCGCGCCGGAAGCGATTGCCAGCAGTTGGTACTGGCTCAGCCGCCCGGCCTCGGCGATATGCAGAATATGACCGTCGCGGACGACGGCGACCCGGTCGCTCATCGCCAGGAGTTCCGGGTAATCCGAACTGATGAGCAGGATGCTGATGCCCAGCGCCGTCAGTTCATTGATGACGTTGTAGACATCCAGCTTGGCGCCGACATCGATCCCCTGGGTCGGTTCGTCCAGGATCAACAGCCGAGCCTGGGAGTAGAGCCAGCGGGCGATGACGACCTTCTGCTGGTTGCCGCCGGACAGGAACTTGACCGATTTCTCCATCGCCGTCGGGGTGATGCTGAGCTTATCGACGAACTGGCGGGCGGTGGTCTGTTCGCGTCCCGGATTGAGGAACGGGCCGCGCAGCACATCGGTCAGCCGGGCGATGGTGATATTGGGGGGAGCCTCGAAGTTGAAGAACAGCCCGTCGGACTTGCGATTCTCCGGGATCAGGCCGACCCCGGCGGCAATCGCTGCGACGGGTGAGGCGAAGCTGATCTCGCGCCCGTACAGACGGATTTTCCCGGCAGTCGGCTTATCCAAACCGAACAGGGCGCGGGCGATCTCGGTGCGGCCAGAGCCGATCATCCCGCCCAGGCCGAACACCTCACCGACATTGATGGTGAAGCTGACATCGTTCACGCCGTTGGCCGTGGACAGTCCTTCGACTTCCAGGCATGGGACAGACTGCGTGTGGGCCGTCTTGGGGTAATGCTGCTCGATATCCGCGCCGACCATCATGCGGACGACATCGCCCATACGAACATCGCTGATGGGATGCGTGCCGACCAGACTGCCGTCCTTCAGGATCGTCACCAGGTCAGCCACCTCGAACACCTCGTCGAGACGGTGCGAGATATAGATGATGGCTTTGTTCCGCGCAGTGAGCTGCTTGATGAGTTGGAGCAGACGTTCAGTCTCGGCCAGCCCTAACGCCGCCGTCGGTTCATCCATGATGAGCAGGGTCGAGTCCAGCGAGATGGCTTTGGCGATTTCGACCAACTGCTGCTCGGCCACCGAGAGCGACTTGACGGTCGCTTCTGGGTCGATCTCGATATTCAACTGCTGGAGGACGTGGGTGGTCTCCTGCGCCATCCGATCCCAGTCGATGACACCGCCGTGCCGGAGCTGCCGCCCCAGGAAGATGTTTTCGGCTACCGTGAGAGTCGGAACGAGCGAGAATTCCTGGAAGATGGTGGCGACGCCATGCGCCCGTGACTCCATCGGGTCACGCAGGCTGATCGGCTGCCCGTTCAGCAGCATCTCGCCCGAATCGGGCTGGTGAACCCCGGCCAGACACTTAATCAGGGTCGATTTGCCGCTGCCGTTTTCGCCGAGCAGGGCATGAACCTCCCCCGTTCTGATCTGAATCGAAACCCCTTTCAAAGCCTGCGTGCCGTAAAACGATTTCTTGATATTCTTCAGTTCCCACAAAGGCATTGTTTGCTGATCCATACGGGTTTGCCTCGGCCTTTCAGAACGGCGCGGGACTGGGTTTGAGTCGATCATGGGGACAGGTGTCCCCATCCCCATGATCCAAGAGCAGGGGCGACCCGCCGGGTCGTCCCTACTGAGAATCGGCTACATGCCGGAGCAGTCGTAGGTCCCGGCCAGCGGCGGGAACAGCGTTTCCGGCTTGCAGATGTATTCCATCGCGTTCGACTGGTTGACGACGACCGTCGGGGTCTCGACCCAGCCGCCGGGGAAGCTGCCACCCAGGCAGTCACGGGCGACCTGGAGGGCGACCTGACCCATCACGAACGGAGTCGTGTTGACCGTGGCCGTCCAGCGGCCGGCGGCGATGTCTTCCAGGCCGGTCGTGTCGCCGTCATTGCCGAAGATCAGGATGTCGCCGCGACCGGCAGCCTGGGCCGCCGCCGCCGCGCCGATGGCGATGTAGTCATTGGCGGCCACCACCACGTTGATTTCAGGATGCGCCTGAATCATGTCCGACATAGCCTTGTTGCCGGTATCGACGTTCCACTCGGTCGGCAGAGTCGCCACGATTTCCATGCTGGGGAACTGAGCAAAGGCTTCCAGGAACCCGCCAATGCGTTCGGTCGAGTGATAGCCGGGCAGCCCTTCCAGGACGCCGACCTTCGCCACGCCGCCGACCATGCCGGCCGCGAAGTTACCCAGGAAGCGGGTTCCCTTGCGCTGGCTGTAGCCGACTACGCCGTGTACCGGGGTCGGGAAGTTGGGGATATCCGAGTTGACGATGATGACGGCGATGCCCTGGCTGACGGCCTGTTCGACCAGCGGAGCCGCCGCGCCTTCATCATGGGTCGAGAGGACAATGGCGTTGACGCCGCGCGTCAGCACGTCCTGGATCATGCCCATCTGCCCGGCGATATCGGAACCGCTCTGCGGAGCCAGCATGAAGGTTTCGACGCCGATTTCGGCGGCTTTGGCCTTCAGACCCTCACCGATAGCCATGTAGTAGGGGAACTCGGTGGCCGGGGGCATGTAGGCGATGAGCGGCGTGGAGCTGCCATCCCAGCTCAGACCGGAGCAGGCCGCCTGCGCGCCTTCATTCAGCGCGACCGGATTGGATGCCGGGGCGGGCGAACTGTAACCTTCCTGAGCGGATACGAAGGGCACGGCCGTGAGCAGAACCACCACGACCAGACATAAGGCCCACTGTAGCTTCTTCATGTGAATTTCCCTCGTTCAAAATGCTCTTGCACAGGACGAATGAGTCAGTTATCGTTCTGTTCGGGTGTGCTGATTGCGATACGGCCTCCTTTGTTCGGTGACTCGCCAGCGCGAATGTCACTTCGCCCGGCGATCCTAACGGACGGTAAAACGGGTACTGCTGCCGAGTGCTTCCGCCTTCAGCAAGGTCTGCACTTCGGCTCGGGTAATCAACGGTAAATCGAACATCAACGTCTGCTTCAGACGAGTGGTCGCGTCACCGACCAGCACGCCCTTCTCCAGCCCCTCCGCGCCGACTCCGGCGGTCAGCAGGCCGTAGTAGAACCCCCCGGCCCAGGCATCGCCACCGCCGATGCGATCCGCCAGAACCACTTCCCGCGCCACCGGCGACCGGAAGAAACTGCCATCCCGTCCCATTGCAGCGGCTTCCCAGCGGTGAACTTCAGATGTATCCGACTGGCGCAGAGTCACGGCGACCACCCGCAGATTGAAGCGTTGGGTGACGGCCCGTCCGAAGGCGCGCAGATCGTCATCGCTGAGGTCGCCGGTCTGCCCGGCGTTGACCTCGGCGGCCGAATAGCGCCCGCAGTCGATGCCGTAGTGATAGGCCATGTCCTGGACGGAGGTAATCAGCACATCGACCGATTGGCTGATGAGGGGCGTAATCGTGTCGCGGCATTCTTCTTCCGTCCAGAGCGTCGAGCGGTAGTTGAAGTCCATGCCGACCAGACAGTTCGACGGTTTGGCGGCCAGCGCCTCCTGGAAGGTATCCAGCAGCGGGTTGGTGGCATAACCGCTGTGGGCGGCCAGCCCGAAGGTGATGCCGGAGGTATGCAGCAGGCGGCAGTTGGCGAGCGCCGAGCGCCAATCGACCATGCCCGCCCCCAGGCGACTCGCCGCCGAGTGCATCCGCTGATACCAGACCACGCCCGCGCGGGGGGATCGACCCATTTCGTAGATGTAACGGCCAATCGGTTCAGCCCGCTGCGCCCAGACCAGATGCTTGACATCGACGCCGTTGGCGCGGGCGGTATCCCGCAGCATCCAACCGTAGGGGTTATCCGGCACGCGCGTCACATAGGCGCTGGGGATGCCCAAGCGCGCCAGCAGCACGGCAATCGAAAACTCGCTGCCGGCCAGACTGATGTGTACCTGCCGGGTCGCCTCTGGCCGCTGAAGATCCGCGGGTGGCTCGCGGATCATCGTCTCGCCGAACGTGACAAAGGTGTTTTCAGCGAAGCCGCTCAGGTTGTCGTTGGAAATATCCCAGGAGTCCACAGGTACTCCTCATCGCCTACCAGGATTCAAGCTGCGCCGTCAGTCCGCCATCGACAAACAACTGCGCTCCGGTGATGAACGAAGCTTCGTCGCTGGCAAGGAAGGCCACCGCATAGCCGATGTCTTCCGGGCGGCCAATGCGCTTCATGACCTGCCGCTGCTCGACGATGCGCTGCTGTTCCGCCGGGTTCGGGTAGCTGTCGAAGATGCCCTGGATCAACGGGGTCAGCACCCAACCGGGCGCGACCGAATTGACGCGGATGGTCGGGCTGTAGTCCATCGCCATCGCGCGGGTCATGGCCGTCACCGCGCCTTTGGAGGCGGCGTAGGGCGTCGTGCCGTTGACGTTGGCGAACGAATGCACCGATGAGATGTTGACAATCGCGCCTTTGCCCACCTTCTGCATGTGCGGGATG
Organism: Anaerolineae bacterium; assembly: GCA_016788965.1. Lineage (GTDB taxonomy): Bacteria > Chloroflexota > Anaerolineae > Aggregatilineales > Phototrophicaceae > CFX2. The sequence continues at coordinate 8,698 of JAEUQZ010000059.1, forward strand.
GTGTATTTGGAACACAGCGCTACGCTGCGGATATTGACGTTGAAGGCGCGATCCCAATCTTCGTTGGTGGCGTCCAGCACAGGTTTATAGACCCCGGCAGCCGCATTGTTCACCAGAATGTCGATCCGCCCAAAGCGATCCAGCGCGGCCTTGACCATCGCCTGAATCTGACCCTCGTTGGAGACATCGCAGTGGACGAAGATCGCCTCCGAGCCGCCCGCGTTGATTTCGGCGGCAGTGGCTTGGCCGGCCTTGTCGTCCACATCGACGACGACGACCTTCGCTCCTTCTTTTGCCAGAACCGTGGCGATGCCCCAGCCAATGCCTTTGGCCGCGCCCGTCACGATGGCAACACGGTCTTTGAGACGCATGATGTAGTCCTCCCGAATTCAAGGGGCGCATCGCCGCGACGCGCCCGGTCGATTGTTACCAGGGCTGGCGCGGGGTGGACAGGAACACCGGGCCATCCTGCCCCACAGCCACATTGTCTTCGATGCGAATGCCGCCGAAGTCCGGGATATACACGCCCGGCTCGACGCTGCTGACCATGCCCGCTTCCAACGTGCCGCTGATACCGGGCATCAGGAAGGGGATGAATTCATGGTAGCGCCAGCCGACGCCATGCCCGGTGATATGCACGAAATACTCACCCAGCCCCGCCGCGTTGAGCGACTCGCGGGCGGCAGTATCCGGGTCGGTGAAGGCCGCGCCCGCTTTCATCTGGGCGGCTCCGGCCTGCTGCGCGGTCAGCACAGCGTTGTAGACGCTCTTCTGGCGCTCATTGGGCGTGCCCGCCACCGCCACATAAGTCAGGTCCGACCAGTAACCATCCACGACGGTCGCCAGTTCGACCATGACGAAATCGCCATCCTGGACGACATAAGTCGTCGAAGGAACCAGCAGCGTGCCTTTGGTGCTGCCGACCGGCCCGGCTCCGACTTCCGCCGAGGCGCGTACCAGACGCGCTCCCTTGTGACCGGGGCCTTTGGCGCGGATGGTCTGTTCGATCAATGCGCCGATTTCGACCTCGGTCATGCCGGGTTGAAGCTGCGCCAGGAACGCATTCATGCCCATCTCAGCGATCTCGTTCGCCCACCGCAGCATATCCAGTTCATACGACCCCTTGATGGCGCGGGCCATCTGAATCACGCCCGCCACATCGACCAGCTTGGCCTCGGCGAAGACGCTGCTGAGGAGTCCCGCCCAGGGCGCAGCCGGGACGACCGGCTCGGCGGCCCGGTAGGTCGATCCGACTACCTCGAAGCTCTGTTCGACGCCCACCACGGCTTTGCTCAGGCCCAGGCGGTCACGGACGCCGCTCAGCAGGCGGCGGTAGTTCTCGTACAGGTCGCCGTCTTTGAGCAGTCCCCAGCCGAACAGGGCATAGTCCGCCCATTCCGGTTTGGCATAGTCTTCTTCGACTTCGGGCAGGAACAGCAGCGGCTTGCCATCCACGGGCAGCACCGCCACCGAAAAGCCGTGATGCGGCCAGTAGTCGGTCAGGTAAACCACGTTCTCCGGCAGGCGGCAGACCAGCACATCGATCCCGGCCTGCTTCATCCCGGCACGCAGACGATCCAGACGAAAGGTATTGACAGCCATGTACGCTTCTCCTGGTTACAGCCGGCCAAATTCGGCCAGCAGTTCTTCGACCGTTTTGCCCTGGCGAATTTTGGCGCGGGTCAGTTCTTCTTTTTCGGCCTGGGTCTGGGCGGCCTTCAGCACCGCTGCCGCTTGATCCAGCGGCACGACCACCACGCCGATTTCATCCGCCAGCACCAGATCGCCGGGGTTCACCAGTATCCCCGCGCACTGGATCGGCACATTGATCTCGATGGGATCCATCCGCCCCGAATAGGGCGTATGCGTCGAACGCGGAACAATCGCTTTGGCGACGATGTGGAATCCCAGATCGCGGGTTTCATCGGTGTCCCGCATCGCCCCGTCGATGACCGCCCCGACCACGCCCTTCATCTGGCACAGGCCGGACATCAATCCCCCCCAGATCGAGGTTTCGGTTTCGCCAGCCGCATCCACCACGATCACATCGCCCGCCTGCGCCACCGAGAGCGCATCCAGGCAGTCCACCTGGTTGCCCGGCTCCAGGCGCACGGTCAGCGCCGGGCCGACGAAGCGCACATCGGTCGTCAGCGGACGCATGAAGCTCCGCATCACGCCCGCCCGCTGCTGCGAATCGGCGACGACACAGGACGGACTGTAGACCTTGAGCAGGTCGCGGAAACCTTGAAGCACATCGGGATCGGGAAACCGATCACGCGGGTTGATGATTTTTCGCATGAGAGTTGGTCCTTGGCTGCTTGGATCGAGAATCTGGCGTCGGGCGGTAGCCGAGCCGGGAAGAGATGTCCTGGGCAGACTGGAGAATGCGGTCGATGCGAGCCGGATTGTTCTCTATGGGTTCCATCCGGCTGGCCGGCCCGGCGATGCTCAGGGCGGCGATGACTTTGCCCTGCGCGTCCTGAATGGGCGCGGCAATGCAGCGCACATCCGGCTCATGTTCGCCGCGATCCAGGGCATACCCTTGTTCGCGGATCGCGGCTAACTCGGCCAGCAGCACCTCTACATCGGTGATGGTCGTGTCAGTAAAGCGGATGAACCCGGCCTGCTCGTGATGCGACCGGATGCGTTCCGGGTCAATATACGCCAGCAGCACCTTGCCCAGCCCGGTGCAATAGGCCAGCAGACGCGCCCCGACCTGCGACGACATCAGGCCGATGGCGTGCAGGCCGTGCAGTTTCTCCAGGTAGACGACATCCATCCGGTCGAGTACCGCCAGATGGATCGTCTCGCCCGTTTCGTCGCGGAGGGCTTCCAGTTCAGGCAGCGCCGCCCGCCGCAGGTAATGATTCATCTGGTAGGCGCGGGCCAGTTCCAGGCAGGCCAGCCCCAGCGCATATTTCCCGGTCTGCTCATCGCGCTCGACGTAGCTGTGCGAGGCCAGTGAGGACAGCAACCGGAAGGTCGTGCTGCTGTTCAGTTCAACCGCCTCGCTGAGTTCCATCAGCGTCCGCGGCTTCCCATCGGAAAGCACCGACAAAATGCTGATGGCGCGATCCAGTACCCGGATGTTGTAGCGATCTTCTTTTGGTCCCACGGTGGTCTATCTTCTTCTCTGTCTCTGATCCGAACAGTACGGATAATTGTAGGACAGACCGCTTCCGACCGCAGTCAGGATGAGGGCGAGACGCCTGCCCGCCCTCATCACCGAATTGTCTCAGGCGCGTTTGAACTGGGCGACGTTCGCCGCGGTGACGGCGAACACGCCGGTCTCGACGCGCTCCGGCAGGATGTTCAGCCCGGCGCCGCGCCAATCGGGCGCGACCTTCAGGCTCTCGTTCTTCAGCCAGTAGAGCATGTGGACGGCCAGGAACATCTCGGTGTAGCTCTTCTGCACCACCGTGCCGTGGATCGTGCCGTCTTCAATGAAGGGCAGCATGTCGTCGTTGCGATCCATCGCCACGATCTTGATCTCGCCGACCTTGCCCGCATCACGTACCGCCAGCGCAGCGCCCTTGCCGCTGTCTCCGTCCGTCCCGCCGACGCCAACCACATCCGGGTTGGCGGTCAGCGCCGCCGCGTAAGCCGTCGGCGCGTAGGCCGGGTCAGCCCGGTCATCGACTTCGGCCACGACTTCGATCTCCGGATACTTCTCGGCGAAGACCGCTTTGTAGCCTTCCATGCGTTCGATGATATTGGGACTCTGGAAGCCGCCGATGACCACCTTGCCCTTGCCGCCGATGGCCTGCGCCAGCATCTCGCCGCCGACGCGCCCAGCCTGGAAGCCGTTGATGCCCAGGATCGAGTAGCGTTTGCTCTGCGGCACATCGCTGATGACCAGCACCACCGGAATACCCGCATCGACGGCGCGGTCGATGCCGGGAGCCATCGCGCCCGCATCCCCGGTGAAGATGACGATGCCGGCCGGATTGCGAGCCACGATCTCATCCAACTGGCGGGCCTGCCCGGCCACGTCGAAGTCCACCGGGCCGGTGAAGGTGGTCTTCACGCCCAGCGCCTTGCCCGCGTCTTCCAGCGCCAGGCGGTGATCCACCCAGAAGGGAACCTGGGTCACAATCGACAGATAGACATATTCCTGATCGCCCTGCGCGGCAGCACGGCGCAGCGGCAGACCTTGCGACAGGGCGAACGCGCCGACCGTGGCGGCCGCTCCCGCCCGCATGAAATCCCGACGAGAAACCTTCTTGCTCATGATCTGAACCCTTCCTAAGTGATGAAAAATGACCTTATCGCAGTGGATCGCCTTCAGGCGCTCCGCCGCCGGACGAGCATATCGAATGCAACCGCCGCGACGAGGATGGACCCCGTCACCGCCTGCTGCCAGAAAATCGAGACGGCTTCCATCGTCATGATGTTGGAGACGATGCCGATGAAGACGATGCCCAGGAAAGCCCCCAGCACCGTACCTTCCCCGCCGGTCAGCGACGCCCCGCCGATGACCGACCCGGCCAGAACCTGGAGTTCGAGTCCCTGCGCCGCCGTCGGCGTCCCGGCCATCAGCCGCGATGCCAGCAGAATCCCGGCGAAGGCCGAAAGCGCCGAGGTCAGGACATAAGCGAAGATGCGGAAGCGATCCACGCTGATGCCGGACAGCCGGGCGGCGTTTTCGTTGCTGCCGACATAGTACGCCTGCCGCAGAAAGCGCGTGTGCCGCAGCGCCAGATCACCGATCAGCACGATCACCAGCATAATCAGCACCATGTAGGGGATGCCGGCCCACAGCGTCCCGCCGACCACGCCGAACGAGGTCGGCAGCCCACTGATCGAGATGCCCTCGGTCATCACCTGGGCAATGCCGCGGGCGATGGACAGCGTTCCCAGCGTGGCGACCAGCGGATTGATCTTCAGCCGCGTAATCAGCCAGCCGTTCACCAACCCCACGACCCCACCGATGAGGATCACCAGCAGGATGGCGATGGGCTGCGCCGTGCCGTCCAGCACCAGCCGCGCCACCAGCGTCCCGCTCAACGCCAGCACTGACCCGACCGACAGATCGAAACCGCCGGAGACCAGCAGGATGACCATCCCCACTGCGATGATGGCCGTGGGCGTGAAGCCGACCGCCATCGCCCGGAAGTTGGCGACCGTCAGGAAGTTCGGGTTCCGCGACGCCATGAACAGCATCAGCACTACGATGATGATGAGCAGCGGCAGTTCGCGCGTGCCGATGAACCGTTGGAGCAATCGGCGTCCGGCGCTGTCGGTGGAGGCTGGAGCTGCGGAATAGGCGTCAGTCATGATTGAACTCCCGCGGGCTGATTCTCGGCCTGATAGCCGGAGGACATGCGGAGTAAGGACTGTTCGGTCGCCTGGGCAGCCGCCACTTCCCCGACGATCCGCCCTTCGTGCATCACCAGGATGCGATCCGCCAGTCCGATGATTTCGGGGAACTCCGTCGAAACGAATACGATGCCCGCCCCTTGACGGGCCAGATCACGCAGCAGCGCGTGGATTTCCACCTTCGCGCCGACATCGACCCCTTTGGTCGGTTCATCGATGATGAGGATTTGCGGCGTCCGAACCAGCCACTTCGACAGCATGACCTTCTGCTGGTTGCCGCCGCTCAACCGCCCGACCAACTGCTGCACTCCCGGCGTGCGGATCCGCAGGCGGTTGACAAACTCCTGGGCGACCGAGGTTTCGCTGCGCGAGTCCATCAAGCCCATCCGCGCGAAGCGGCGCAGCGCCGTCACCGAGATATTCTGGCGGAGCGGCATCTTCAGGAACAGGCCATCGCTCTTGCGCTCTTCCGGCAGATAGGCCATGCCCAGCGCGAACGCCTGCCCCGGTGAGGTGATCCGCACGGGTTTGCCCTCCACGAACAGCCGCCCGCCAGAGATGGGCACATCTCCCACCAGCGCCCGCAGCAGTTCCCCGCGCCGAGCGCCCAGCAGCCCCGCCAACCCGATGATCTCGCCGCGTCGCAGCGTGAACGACACATCCGAAAACGACTTCACCCCGCTGAGATGTTCGACGCGCAGCAGTTCGCTCCCCAGCCCTTCGGCGCGATCCGGGTACAGATCGGCCAGCTTGCGCCCGACCATCATCTCGATGATTCTGTCCGGCGTCAGTTCGCCGATGGGATGCGTCCCCACCCGCTGGCCGTCGCGCAGCACCGTCACCCGGTCGGCGATTTCCATCACTTCCGGGATGCGGTGGCTGATGTAGACGATCCCAATGCCCTTTTCCTTCAGGCGGCGGATGACGCTGAACAGGCGGCTGACCTCATCCGGTGGCAGCGCCGAGGTCGGCTCATCCAGCAGCAGTATCCGCGCGTTGAGCGACAGCGCCTTGACGATCTCGACGATCTGGCGCGTGGTGATGTTCAGGTCTCGCGCCAGTGTGCGCGGGTCGATCTCCAGGTCGAACTGGGCCAGCAGATCGCGGGTGCGGCGGTACAGCGCGTTCCAATCCACGAACGCCCCAGCCCGAATCGGAGCGCGGTTGGGGAAGACGTTCTCGGCGATGCTCAACCCCGGAGCCAGGCTGAGTTCCTGGAACACCATCCCGATGCCGAGTTCCTGGGCATGGCGCGGGCCGTTCATCTGGACGACCTGGCTGCCCAGCCGGATCGTGCCGCTGTCCGGCGCGTACACCCCGCACAGGATGTGCATCAGCGTGGATTTCCCCGCGCCGTTTTCGCCCATCAACGCATGGACTTCGCCTGGCAGCAAATCGAACGACACATCCCGGAGCGCGTGCGTTCCTGGAAAGGACTTGTTGATCTGCTCGACATCGAGCAGCACAGCAGTCATGGGGTTGGCTCCCCGCGTGCCTGCTGCACGGCCTGACGGAAACGCCGCGCTCGCGCCGTGATCTCGTCGAAGCGTCCCGCGTCGAGTAAATCCTGGCTGATCAGCGAACCGCCCACACCCACCGCATCCGCCCCGGCCCGGATGAAATCGGCAGTGTTCTCGACGCTCACGCCGCCCACCGGAGCCAGCCGCACCTGTGGCAGCGGAGCTTTGATCGCCTTGAGATAGGCCGGGCCGCCGAAATCGGCGGGGAACAGCTTGACCACATCGGCTCCGGCTTCCCAGGCCGTCAGCACTTCACTGGGTGTGAACGCGCCCGGCATGACCGGGATGCTGTAGCGTTTGCACATTTCGATGGTGCGGAGGCTCAAGGTCGGGCAGACGATGAACTGCGCCCCGGCCAGGATAGCGGCTCGCGCGCTTTCCGCGTCCAGCACCGATCCCGCCCCGAACACCAGGGGTTGTCCGGTGTAGCGTTCCACCGCCTGCGTGATGATGCCCATCGCGCCCGGCGTGGTCAGCGTCACTTCGATGGCCTGGACGCCGCCCGCCAGCAGCGCATCCGCCGCTGCCAGCAGTGGATCGGGACGGGTCGCCCGCATGATGGCGACGATGCCCGATTGAAGGAGGGTGGAGAGGGTGTTCTGAGTGGTCATCGCTGCGCCTCTGGCGATCATCCGCGGCGAGGACAGCCACAATGCAGAACCGGAACCCCGATCAAACCAATCTTGAATAACAAAGTTTATTACCTTTTCACTGTATGAAAACACATTTCACTCAATAAATTTATAGCGCAACTCTACTGGGATGTCAACATGTCAGCGCGAAGGGGGCGTATCAAAGTCGGTTGAAATTCAAGTCAGGCGATGAGGAGCCAGAACACGAGTGACAGCGGCGAGCAAGCCGGAAG
>JAEUQZ010000005.1 GCA_016788965.1 Anaerolineae bacterium
GGCGCGTCTTCCGGCTGGAATACCCGCTTCAGGTCGATATCCGACGAAGTGGCGAAGGCTTCTTTGCGCTCCTGGGCGCCCTTCGATTTGGCTTTTGGAGCTTCGGTCACAGACATAGACAATCCCCCTCCATGAATCGGAGTTGATCGGAGCCAGGCGGTGATGATCGGAGCGGGTTCGTTTGCTCCAGGGTTACGACCCGAAGGCCGCATCAGGAACGGTGATGCCCGCGAAGTTGGCGAACGTCAGATCGTCGAACGCCAATCCCAAAAAACGCCGTACCCGGTCGAAGAGTACGGCATAACTGACATCGTAACGCTGGAACCCCTGCAACTCCAGGCGGTTCATCACACCCTCGATGGTATCTTTATCACCTTCGATTTCCACGAAAGTTCCGTAAGGCATTTCATCAAGGACGACTTCAGCGCCATCCAAATGATAGGTCGTCCGGTACTTCTCGTAGACCATGTAGGGCGTGTAACCCAGCCGGCCCAGAATCAGTTCCATCGCCGCGAAATCGCTGACCTCGACTTCGGCTTCCAGGCGGCTGGTGATGCCGTTTTCGCTGGAGCCTTCTTCTTTGTAGGTCAGCCGGACGCGGGTGTCTTCCCGCAGCCGCAGCACGATATGGCGCGGCGTCATCGTCCGCCCGGCATCGTCATAGCGGACGTTGCGCTCGAAGACGCGCGGCGCGGCCAGTTCTGCCCCAGCAGCCTCCAACCGGGCGCGGACAGCGTTCAGATCGGGCACATGCAGTTTGACTTCAGTTTCGGTGTAGGCATTCTGGGGCATGATCGTCACCACATTTCTCAAAGCTGCGTTTTTGGGGGGTGAACACCGGGTTCGCTGCTGCTGAGTTGATTCCAGAACTTGAACTCTCGGTTTTCAATGCTGCCGGCTCGCCGGTGACTTCGAATCGTCCACAGAACGTAAGTTGAGAACGAGATACCGAGAATTATGGGGAAAGCAATCAACGCTACTTTCATCGAATCGACTGGCACTACACTGTCCAACAGGGTCATCTGCAGAACAGTTTGTATTTCTGTGGACGAGAACATGAATCCTCGAATCGCGGCAATAAGCGCTGCGCCCAGTGTGAGAACCAGAAAAATCAGCCCTTCGTTGTTGAGTAGTGTACCGCCTGTTTTGCTAGTACCTTCCAAGAACTGTAACCTCATTTGCTGCGATAGCCTTGTCTCCCATTTCACTTGCTGAAGATTGGGTTCTATGAATACCCGCAAATAGGTTGTCAAACGCCAGTATCGAACTTTGGTAGCAATGATCATGCTCCAGGCTGGTGTAGTCACCAGAAAGACACACAAGAAGACGAGATACTGTGCGAAAGCATTGGTTTGATCAAAACCTGTAGCAACAATCAGAGCAGACGCACCGATAGCAATACCAAGAATCTGGTAGTCTAACGTGTCCGTCGCCCGGATTTCTTCTCTCAAGAGTTGATACAGATTCCAGAGTTGAGTGTCGGAGTCCATGTTGATCCTTATGAATGTCCTGTGACCACTTCCAGTTCCAATCCGAAGGCCTGCTGGAAAACATCCCGGTGGCGTTCTACCGACCACAGCGCCACCTGACCATCGCCGCGCGTGAGCAGTTCCAGTTGAGCGTAGTCGCCGCCCGCCGTCAGCTTGACATCCCGCACCACGCCGTCGCGGGAACGATCCAACTGCTCGGACAACCGCAGCAGCGCCGCCATCTGTACCAGCCGCCGCGAGTCGCCCGGTTCCATCACGGCCTCGAACTCGTCCAGCGTGGGCTGGCCTTTGCGGTGATAACGCGCCAGCAGCGCGATCAGGGCGATTTCGCGGTGAGTATATCCCGGCAGCCCGTCGTTGAGGATCAGATAGGCGCTGTGCTTGTGATGGTCGTTGTAATCGATGGCGACGCCGATGTCATGCAGCATCGAGGCCGCCCAGAGCAGATCGCGCTCCCCCTTGCGGCACTGATGCACTGCGGCGGGTAGTTGGTCGAACATCGACAGGGTGAGGTGGGCGATGTGTTCGGCGTGCTTTTCCTGGAAGCGATAGAGATGCGCCAGATTGAGGACGGCCGCCTTCCGCACATCGGCGAAGCGCGGCTGCTCCTGCCCGGCCAGGAAGCGTTCGTAGAACAACCCGCCGCGCACCCCCTGGGCGGAAATCGTCAGTTCCTCGAAGCCGGAGACGCGCATGGCTTCATGGATGACGGCGGCTGTGCCCAGCGAAATGTCCGCCCGTTCGATCTTCATGCCGGGGATGCGCCGCCGCTCGGCGATGGACTTATCGGCCAGCAGCTTGCGGAACGTCTTGATGCGATACTGGCTCAGCACATAGCCGTGCATCAGATCGAGTGGGTAGTCATCGGCTTTCTGCGCCAGTCTGCCCAGCATCCGCACCCCGCCGCCCACGAAAACCATCTTCATGCCGGGTTTGTAGCGGAACCAGGTCAGCCGCCCGAACTGGCGGTCGAGATGTTCGCGCAGGCTGTCGAGTTCGCTGGTCGTGACCGGATCGGACTGGAGGAAGCGCTCCGTCACGCGCACCGCGCCCAACGGAAAGCTGACCGCTTCGCGCAGTTGGCGCTGCTCCACGTGGGAGATTTGCAGCGAGCCGCCGCCCATATCCAGCACGAAGCCGTTGTGAAGGTCGCTGCTGTTGACCGCGCCCAGGTAGCCGTAGTAGGCTTCTTCTTCGCCGCTGAGGACGCGCACCCGGATGCCGCTTTCGGCTTCCAGCCGCGCCAGAAACGCCTGCTGGTTCTTCGCGTCACGGATGGCGCTGGTTCCGACGGCGATGATCTCCTGGATGCCGGAGGCTTTGCAGAACGCGCCGTAAATCTGCACGACTTTGGCGGCGCGGTTCATGGCCGCCGCCCGCAGGATGTTCTCGTCGCCCATGCCTTCGCTCAGCCGGACGCTTTCGGCCACTTCATCAGTGACGCGGAAGCTCAGGCCGGGCACGTATTCGACCACGATCAGCCGGAAGCTGTTGCTCCCCAGGTCGATGACTGCCACGCGCTCCGAGTTCTGATAGACATCCTTGAAGGCCGCCAGTGAGGGCGCGGGGGGATCGGTCGGGATCATGTGGGATTCCTTTATGAGGTGACTTCGCGCACGGCTTCGGGCAGGTGGGTATAGGCCAGCCGAACAAGCCGCCAGTAATTCCCATCGGTCAGTTCCGGCGCGACGATGACGCTGTGGTAGAACGATCCGGCTGCCCGCTCGAACATCCACAGATCGACGCCGTAAAACGGGATGCCGCTCTGGTCTTCCAGGCGGTCGAAGTGAAGCTGCGTCAGCCCGCCGCTGAATCCGTCGTAGTCTGGCGGCGTCACCGGAAAGATCAGCGGCTTGTGGTGGAACAGCCCGTAGTAGGCGACGGCCAGTTCCGCGCTGTCGCCGCCGCGCCGGGTGATGGTCGCCACCGAGTCACGCGAACGGCGGTCATGGTAGCGGATGGTCAGGCGGTAGACCCCGCGCACACCGGGTCGCAGCGCCGCCCGCTCGGTGGGAACAAGCTGCATCTGCTCGGCGATGCTCCGCAGCATCGATGCCAGGAATTCAACCATAGCCGCGTCTTGTCCCCGTCCGACCTGCGCGTACACAGCCTACATGTGTTTCCGGCGGGTTCGAGTGGGCTTCAGCCCCCTTCCCGCCGGAACATTCAGCCTGGGGTTTGAACCCCAGGCGCGGAGAATTCGACCGAAGAGGCTGCACGCGCTATAACTCCAGCACGATCTTGCCGAACATCTCGAAGTTCGCCAGCATTTCCATGCCGCGCCGCACGTCATCCAGCGGCAGCACGGCGCTGACCACCGGCTTGAGGCGTCCCTCGAAGACCAGGTTCATGACCTTCACGAAATCCTGATGCGGCCCCATCGTGCTGCCGATGATGCTGACCTGGCGGGCGAAGACCTGCCGCAAGTCAAGTTCGACGAACGGCCCGCTGGTATTGCCCACCACCAGGATGCGCCCACCGATCCGCGCCGCGCGGATGCTGTTGGTGAAGGTGGCCGACCCGACGTTATCGATGACTACATCGACGCCCTGGCGGTTGGTGAGCTGGTAGACGGCCTTCGACCACTCCGGCGTCTCCGCCCGGTTGATGGTCACGTCCGCGCCCAGTTCGGCGGCTTTGGCGCACTTCTCGGCAGTGCTGCCGACCACATAAACTTTCGCGCCGGCCAGCTTGGCGATCTGGATGCTGGCGCTGTTGACCCCGCCGCCCGCGCCGACGATCAGCACGCTTTCCCCGGCCCGCAGTCCGCCGCGCGTCATCAGCGAATGCCAGGCGGTGACGTACACCAATCCGGCAGCGGCGGCTTCCGCGAAGCTGACATGATCCGGCACGTTCATCAGGTTGCGCTGTGGCAGCACCACATATTCCGCGCCGACGCCGGGCACACTTTCCCCCAGCAGATGGATGCGCGACTGGTTCTCCAGCCCGGTCATCAGCGCCGGGCTGTTGGGATCGACGATGGTCGGGTCGATGCACACCCGGTCGCCTGCTTTGAAGTTGACCACGCCCGCGCCGACGGCATCGACGATGCCCGCGCCATCGGCACAGGTGACGTGCGGCATTTTGAGGTTCAATCCCGGCCAGCCCAGCCGCACCCATAAATCCAGGCGGTTGAGGGCGGCGGCTTTGATGGCGATGCGGACTTCACCGGGGCCGGGTTCCGGGATGGGGAGATCGTGGACGACCTGGACGACATCCATGTCGCCGTGGCCGGTGATGACGGCTGCTTTCATTTATTGCGATCCTTCCTGGGGATTATCGAACGACACCTGCTCGTAGATGTCGCTGAGCAACAAACTACACTCGATGGAGGGCAGGGCAAGTTCCGAATCCGGTCCGCCGGGATCGGTCAAGACCCACTGTGTGTTCTGGCGCAAGTAGTGTTCAACATGAATGCGATCCTGTGCCACCAGCAGGTATTCCCGCAAACTGGGAATGCTGCGATAGCACTCGAACTTCATGCCGCGGTCATAGTGTTCCGTCGATGGGGACAGCACCTCCACGATGAGACTGGGATTGAGTAGCGTGTCGATGGAGACATCCTCATATCGCGGCGGTTCGCCGCAGGTCACGGTGATATCAGGATAGGTGTAGAGGAGCGGCGCGGGAGTTTTCACGCGCATATCACTGGGGAATATCCGGCACGGTCGCTGGCGAAGCTGCGCGTACAGCAAACCGATCAGGCTGGCGACGATCATATTGTGCCGGCCGCTCGCGCCGGACATGGCATAGGTTTCGCCGTTGAAATACTCATGGCGCGAATCGCTGCCGCGCTCAAACGCGAGATACTCATCCTGGGTCATGCGCTGTCGGGGCAGTGCCATCAGTCGTACCTTTTATCCATCGCCTGATACGCCACTTTAGCCATCGTCCAATTCAGAATCGAACGTCACCAGTTGGTATGCGGCCTGGAGCGACAGCGTACAGCCAATCGAGGGCAGGGTGATCTCGGCGTCCAGTCCATCGGCTTTCAGGTATAGCCAATTGTCCTTTTGCCGGATGTACTGCTCGATGCGCGGCTTGTCCTGTGCGACCAGCAGATATTCCTGAAGGCTGTCGATTCGCTGGTAGTGCTCGAACTTCTTTCCTCGGTCATAGGCTTCGGTCGATGGCGACAGTACCTCGATCAGAACGCTTGGATTGAGCAGAGTGTCCAGGTGCGAATCCTCTAGCTCCGCTTCTCCACAAACGACTGAGACATCAGGATAGGTGTATAGTCCGGTGGCGGACACCTTTACGCGGACATCACTCGAATAGACTCGGCAGGCGGTTCCTCGTGTTTGTTCAACCAGGGAGATATAGATACCCCCCTGGATCGAATTGTGCCGGAGGGTTGTTCCCACCATAGCATAAGTTTCGCCGTTGAAATACTCATGGCGCGCATCGCTGCCGCGCTCAAAAGCCAGATATTCATCCGGGGTCATGCGCTGTCGGGGGAGTGCCATCAGTGAGTCCTTTCATCCATGTCATCAGCCCTCGCGCAAGCTTCCACCGGAGTCGGTATCAAAGGACACCTTCTGATAGACCGCTTGGAGCGACAGCGTGCAGCCAATCGAGGCGAGGCTGATCTGCGAATCCAAACCCGCGACATCCTGGAACAACCATCCCTGGGTTTGCCGCCAGTATTGTTCCACATGCGGTCTATCCTGCGCGACCAGCAGGTATTCCTGGAGGCTGTCGATCCTTCGATACTGCTCGGACTTCCTGCCCCGATCATATCTTTCGGTCGAAGGCGACATCACCTCGATGAGCAGCGTTGGATTGAGCAGGGTATCCAGATGCAAATCTTCTAGCTCTGGTTCTCCGCAGACCACCACAATATCGGGGTACGTGTATAACCCCGTGGCGGATACCTTGACCCGCATGTCGCTCTGATACACTTCACACGGGCGGTCTTCCAATTGATTGCCCAGATTCCGGGATAGGTTGGCGGTAATCAGATTATGTTGGCGGCTTGCGCCGGACATAGCATAGATTTCGCCGTTGAAATACTCGTGGCGGGCATCGCTGCCGCGCTCAAACGCGAGATACTCATCCGGGGTCATGCGCTGCCGGGGTAGGGCCATCAGGGAGTCCTTTCATCCATGTCATCAGCCCTCGCGCAAGCTTCCAGCGGAGTCCATGTCAAAGGACACCTTCTGGTAGACTTCCTTGAGTGACAGGGTACAGCCAATCGTGGGCAGGGCGATTTCCGCATCCAGTCCAGCCGCCTCGCGGTATGCCCATCCCTGCGGCTGACGGATGAACTGCTCGATGCGCGGTTCATCCTGGGCGACCAGCAGGTATTCCTGAAGGCTGGCAATCCTCTGGTAATGCTCGAACTTTTTTCCCCGATCATAGGCCTCAGTCGATGGCGACAGCACCTCGATCAGCACGGTTGGGTTGAGCAGAGTGTCCAGGTGCGAATCCTCTAGCTCCGGCGTTCCGCAGACGATGGTGACATCAGGATAAGTGTACAGGCCGGTGGCAGACACCTTCACGCGCATGTCGCTCCCATGGACCTCGCACGGCCGTTCCTGAGTTTGTTGAAATAGGGATGCAGAGATGCTGGTCGCAATCAGACTGTGCCGCCGGCTCGCGCCGGACATAGCATAGGTTTCGCCGTTGAAATACTCATGGCGCGAATCGCTGCCGCGCTCAAGGGCGAGATACTCATCCGGGGTCATGCGCTGCCTGGGCAATGCCATTAGGGATTCCTCCAGTGCCGCTCTATGGCTGTCTATCGGCCTACCGCAAGCCGAGTTCCTGCCGGGCGATGACCATGCGCTGGACTTCGCTCGTCCCCTCGTAGATGCGGGTGATGCGGGCATCGCGGTAGTAACGTTCGACGGCCAGTTCCTTGCTGTAGCCCATGCCGCCGTGAATCTGCACAGCCTCGTCGGTGACGTAGGCGGCCGTCTCGCTGGCGAACAACTTCGCCATGCTCGCTTCCAGTGTGTAGCGTTCCCCGGTGCGCTTGGCGCGTTCTTTGGCCGCCACCGCGTTGTAGATCAGCAGCCGGGCGGCTTCGATGCGCGTCTTCATGTCGGCGATCTTCTGCTGGATCATCTGGAACTGCCCGATGGGGCCGCCGAAGGCCTGCCGCTCGCGGGCATACTGCACGCTGGCTGCATACGCCGCTTCGGAGATACCCAGCGCCTGCGATGCGATGCCGATCCGTCCGGCATCCAGCACGGCCATAGCGATCTTGAAGCCGTCGCCCGGCTTGCCCAGCATGTTCTCCACCGGGCACAGATAATCCTCGTAGACGATCTCGCTGGTGGCGCTGGCGCGGATGCCCAGCTTGGGTTCTTTCTTGCCCCGGATGAACCCCGGTTGGTCGGCGTCGATCAGGAAGGCGGTCACGCCGCGATGCTTTTTCTCCGGTTCGGTCATGGTGAACAGTACCACGAAGTCGGCCACCGGCCCGCTCGTCACCCAGCTTTTGCGCCCGTTGATGACGTAATGCGTCCCGGCGTCGTTCAGCACCGCCCGGCTTTCCATCGTGCCCGCGTCGCTGCCGCTCATCGGCTCGGTCAGGCTGTAGGCGCCGATCTTCTCGCCGCTGGCGACCGGGGTCACATACTTGCGCTTCTGGGCTTCAGTCCCGAACTGCATGATGGCATGGCAGTACAGCGAGTTGTTGACGCTGACGATGGTGCTGTGGCTGGCATCGGCCTTCGCCACCTCGATCATCGTGAGGACGTAGGCCAGCGTATCCATCCCCGCCCCGCCGTAATCCTCCGGCACTTCGATGCCCATCAAGCCCATCGCGCCCATCTTGCGGATCGTCTCCAGCGGGAAGTCGCCGGACTCGTCGAACTCCGGCGCGATGGCCGCGATCTCCTTCTGCGCGAATTTACGTACCGCATCCTGCAAGGCAATATGCTCTGCCGTCAGGCTGACAGACAAAGCGGTCGGTTCAACTGCGGCAACCATCAGCTTTGATACCTCCAACAAATGACTTTACTCACTCCGATTATAACACCGGGCGAGGCTATAATAGCGACGTTGGATCGCTCCGGCAGGCGGCTGTGGATTGCCCCTGCTGGCTTACATCGCAGGCAACCTAGACGAGGAAAACGTCATGACGCCGATTAAGATTGACCATGTGGCCGTGGTGGTAGATGACCTGGACGCTGCCCTGAACTTCTGGCAGAATGCGCTCGGCCTGCCGCTGGGTGGAACCGAGCATAACGAGCATGAGGCCGTCGATATCGCCTTTCTGCCCGTCGGGCAGTCGCGGATGGAACTGCTCAAGCCGATCACCGAGGACAGCGGCATCGCCAAGTACCTCGCCAAGCGCGGGCCGGGGATGCACCACCTGTGTCTGGCCGTCGAAGCCATCGAACCCGCGCTGGAGCAGTTGGCGGCTCGCGGCATCGAGATCATTCAGCCCGCGCTCCGCACCCGCGAGGATGGAACCCGCTACGCTTTCGTGCATCCGAAAAGCACCGGCGGCGTCATGGTGGAACTCTACGAAGTCAGGAAGTAAACCCACAAGGTCATCGGGATGAAACGACTCCTCACGTCTCTGGTTATGCTGCTGCTCCTGGTTGGGCAGGCCGCCGCCCAATCATTGGACTGCCCGGCCATCGCCCAGCGCCTGCTGGAAGCCGCCCGTGAAGCCTGCCCCTCGGTCGAGGTGAACCAGGCCTGCTACGCGGCCGGCGATCTGACCCCGGAACCGCGCGAGAACATCCGGCTGCGCTTCGCCGATCCGGGCGATCAGGTCAGCCTGAGCGCCCTCAAAGGCTTGAGCAGCGCGGGTTATGATGCCCAGGCCGAGGCGCTGGGGCTGGCGATCCTGAATGTCCGCGCCGGCCTGCCCGACGGCGGCCTGACCATGCTGCTCGTCGGCGACGCCCGCCTGGAGAACCAGAGCCAGGCCACCGACGCCTTCATCCCCGTGACCGTCACCGTCAAGGAAACCCAGGGCGCGAACCTCCGCGCCGAGCCGTCCGATACAGCGGCCCTGGTCGGGAGCCTGAGCTTCGGCGCGGCGTTCCAGGCCGTGCAGCGCACTGAAGACGCCGCCTGGCTGCGAGTCGTCAGCGGCGAGGTCAGCGGTTGGGTTTCAACTGCATTGGTCGATCCTGCTGCCGATGTCATGCTGCTCTCGACCACGCTGCCCAGCCTGGATGAATCCCTGCCGCTGTACGGCCCGATGCAGACCTTCCGCTTTCGCAGTGCCCAGGCTGACGCGGGCTGCCCCGGTCTGCCGGACAGCGGCCTGCTGGTGCAGACGCCGGAGGGTCAGGCCGTAGAACTGGTCGTCAACAACATCCCCTGGCAGATCGCCGGAACCATCTGGTTCCAGACCACCACCGAAGGCGCGACCGTCACCCAGGTGCTGGAAGGCTCGATCCAGCCCGTGCCCGCAGCCGAGTCTTTCGATGCCGTGACGCAGTTCACCTTCGGCTTCCAGGGAGCCGAGGTTTTCATCCAGCCAGACGGCGAGTACAACTTCGCCCGCGCCCGCTACCAACCCCTACCGCTCCTGCCGCGTGAGTTTGAACTTCCCTTTTCGCTCGGCGGCGTGATCTTCCCGTTCACCCCCGGCACAGGCTTTTTGCAGGGCATCGGCGCGGATGGCCCCTGTACCGCCGCCTGGACGGTCGATGTCAACCTCCGCGCCGGGCCAGGCACGAATTACCCGATCCGTCGGGGTGTGCCGGGCGGTTTCTATGGACAGCCGGATGCCCGCGCGGTGGGTTCCGATGGTGAAATCTGGTGGCGACTGGTCGAGGGGGTCTGGGTGGCCGCCAACCTGACCGCGGCCGGCGGCAACTGCGGCGCGATCCCGCTGGTCGCCCCGCCGCCTATCCCCGTGAATTGAGGATCGGGTCGTTAGTCGCCGCTGCCTGGATGACCCACGCGAAGCACTCATGCGCGGTCAGCGATGAGCCGTGTTCATAGGCACGACAGAATCCTTCAGTGCCGAGCGCTGCTTCCAGCCGCGCCCGCAAATCCAGCCGTTCGTAGATCAGGTTGGTCAGCGCCACCATGCTGGCCGGATGATCCAGCGACAAACCCATCGCCGCTGCCGCGCCTTCGCAGTTACCTGCGTCGGCCAGCAGTGCCGCCACCAGCGGCAGCGTCACAAAGTCGAACACCTGGAAGGCGGTCGCGGTGATCTGCCGGATCGCCGGCAGCGCCACCTGCCGGGCGCGTTCGGTCTCCCCCAGTATGACCAGTGCGTACCCCAGGAAAATCTGAGCCACGACGCCGCTGCCGTGGTCGCCGAACAGAGCGATGGACTGCTCGGCTCGTTCCCGCGCGGTGTTGGCATCGCCGTCGATCAGCGCGTTCATGCTGGTGGTACACAGTCCGCGTGCCTTTAATGTCGGGTTGTTCTGGTTGGCCGCCACGGCCATCAGTTCTTCACCCAGCGCCCGATAGCGTGGGAAGTCCCCCGTCCGCAGCACCGCCCCGGCCAGATACCAGCCGCCCACATTGGCCGCGTCTACGTGCGCCCCCAGGCGGTGCAGCAGCAGATACGCTTCTTCGTAGCAGCCTTCCGCTTCGGGATAATCCGGTTTGTTCTCCACCGCCGCGCCCAGCGTCAGCAGCGCCCGCGCCAGGTTGACATCATCGCCGATCTGCCGCAGCAGCGCGATGGCCGCGCGGGAGTGTTCCTCGGCCTCGGCGAACGCGGTCAGATCGACCTCAGTGAATGCTCGCCACAGCAGACATTGCGCGGTGTAGAAAGCATCCCCCTGTGCCATGAAGTGAACCTGAGCCTGATCGTAGAACTGGACGGCCGCCCGCTTATGTTCCATTGAGGCTGCTGCCAATCCCCGCTGGTATTCCGCGGCAGCGATTTCCAGCACATCATCGCGCTGCCGGGCGATCTCCAACGCCTGCCGTAAACCACGCCGGGCCGCGCCCCATGTCCGGTTGGGCAGGGCGCTCAGCCCGCCCGCGCTCCACGAACGCGCCAGCAGCCGCCCATACAGCCGGGTATCATCACTGAACCGTTCGACCGCCGGACGCAGCAGGTCGGCGCGTTCCTGAATGCGGTTTCGCATCTCGCAGAACCAGTACAGACTTTCCAACGCCGCGTTCACCCGCTCTGAACATCCATGTTCAATCGCCCAGTGCCATGCCGCGCGGATGTTCTCGAAGTCGGCATCGATCTCGTCCAGTGCCGCCGACTGTTTGCCGCCTTTGAGATCACCTTCACGCTCGGCCAGGAAGCCGAGGTAATAGGCGCTGTGGGCATCGCGGGCCGCCTGCTCCGATGCGCGGGCGGCAAGCTGTTCCTCGGCATACTGCCGCAGGAGTTCATGGAAGGTGTATCGTCCGGTGGCATTCAGCCTCACCAACGCCTTTCCCACCAGCGACGACAGAATCTCTGACCTGGCCCCGGTGACGATCCGTGCCGCCCGCCGCGAACAGCCCCCGCGGAATACCGCCAGACGAACGAAGATATCACGTTCGGCCTCGCTGATCTGATCCCAGGACGCCGCCAGCACTGCCTGGATGCTGGCCTGGCGCTGCGGGATATCGCGCATGGCCGTGTTCAGCACTGCCGCGCTCTGGCTGATCGAATCGGCGATTTCCGCCAATGACAGGGTTTCCAGCCGCGCCGCTGCCAGTTCAATCGCCAGCGGCATTCCCCCGGTGAGTTGGCACAGACGCGCTGCCTCCATATGGCTGCGGCCGTCCAGTTCGAAATCGGGGATGATGAGTCGGGCGCACTGCGTCAGCAGATCGAGCGCCTCGCTCGGCTGTCCATCCTCATGCTGCCCGTTGGGATACGACAACCCGCCCAGGCTGAAGAGAGCTTCACCATGCAGGAACAGCCGCTCGCGGGATGTCACCAGCACTTTCAGCCGGGGCGAGGCTTCCAACATCTGGCTGACCAGCAGGGCTTGATCGAGCAAATGCTCGAAGTTGTCCAGCACCAGCAGCAGCGACTTATCCCGCAGGAAATCCAGGAGCTGCCGCGTTGGACTGAGGTCACGCTGGGGAGGCAGCCCCAGCGCGGCGGCAACAGCCGTCACCAGCGAGTCGCTGCTGGCCGCTGCCAGCGGAACGAAGCAGGCTCCATCGCTGAAGGACTTGCTCAGCCGCTCCGCTGCTGCCAGCGCCAACCGGGTCTTGCCCATCCCGCCCGGCGCGATCACCGTCACCAGTCGGGCTTCATGCATCAGCCGGCAGACCGCGGCCGTTTCCTGAACGCGCCCCACCAGCGCCGTCGGCGGCGCGGGCAGCCGGTAGGCCGAACGCCGCGCCCGTTCCAACCGGGCACGCTGCACCGCTTCGCGCCGATTGTGGACCTTCAGTTTGTTGAAGATCTGGCGGTTGTACCACTTGACAGTCGAAAGCTGGAGGATCAAAGACCGGGCGATCTCAGCGTCCGAATGACCCTCGATGAGCAGACTGAGGATTTCATTTTCGCGGTCGCTCAGCGCGGCCGTGGGCTGCACGCTGCCTTCCCGGTTCAAAAAACGCTCCCCATCTGAACAGGGTCAAGGTGCATCTAACAACTATTGTATCCGATTTGATGCGCTTCCCCCATCTTTTTCCCTCCTTTTGGATGGGTGATTTCGACCCACCCTCGGCATTACTGTACAAACAGGAGCAGGTCAAATTAGTAGGAGCGTTTCCGGTGGATAGGCTGTGGTGCGCTTATTCTGAACCCTTCATTAGGTCGGCGGCTCCGGAGCCGAAACGCTCCAGGGAGGTTGCTTACTATCCGGCAGCCTCCCCTTTTCATGTGGCCTTACAGGGTTGGATCGACCCGTTTTAGACTGAGTAGGAGGATTCCAAAATGCGTACTTTCGCTATCCTGATGCTGATCGTGCTGTTGACTGGAGCGGTCATGGGACAGGACGAAGCCCCGGCTCGCAGCGGTCTCCGCCCCGACGCGCCACCGTATGCGGTGCGCGGCCCATATCCCGTCGGCTATCAGACCATGGTCATCGAGTCCGGTTCCTATCCGCTGACCGTCGCCGTCTGGTATCCGGCTCTCAACCCCGACGGGCTGGAGGAGAAGATCACCTATCCGGCCGTCCCAGCCAAGTTTGAGGGGATGCCGTCGGATTACCTGATGCCGTCTTACGGCCGCGCGCTGCAAGATGCCGCGCCGGATGCCGCTGGCGGCCCCTATCCGTTGGTGATCTTCTCGCACGGCTTTGCCAGTTACGCTTACGCCTTCGCCTATTCTACCGAACAACTGGCTTCGTATGGCTTCGTGGTGTTCGGCCCAGACCATCCCGAAATCTGGGACCCGACCTACAAAGACATCCCCGCCGCCAGCGTCAATCGCCCGATGGATGTCCAGCGCACGATCACGCTGGCTGAAACAGCCACCGCCGAGGGTGGTGCGCTGGCCGGGATGATCGACACGAATCAGATCGCCGTGGCCGGGCATTCCTATGGGGGCTTCACCGCCCTGTTGATGGGTGGCGCTCGCTTTGACTTCGAGGCGCTCAAGACCACCTGTGCCCCGCTGCCCGCCGACCATACCATCGGGGCGTTGTGCGTACCGCTGCTGGCTCAACCAGCCGAGATGGCGAAGCTGGCCGGCCTGGATGCCGTCCCCGAAGGGCTGTGGCCGTCCTGGAATGACCCGCGCATCAAGGCCATCATCGCCTCGGCGGGAGAGACAGAACTGATGGGGGCGAAAGGGCTGGCTGAGATTACTATTCCGGTGCTGCTGGTCAACGGCAGTGGCGACCAGACCGTCCCGATGGAGTGGGGCGTCACTCCCACCTGGAAGCACATCAGCAGCCCACGCAAAGCCTCGGTGCTGCTGCAAAACGCTGACCATACCGTCTTCGCCGAGAAATGCGCCAACTTCCCCTGGCCGCTGGAAATCGGCTGGTATGCGGGCTGCTCGGATCCCGTCTGGGACCTGGATCGGGCGCATGACCTCTTCGATCACTTCTCGACCGCTTTCCTGCTGGCCGAGTTGAAGGGTGATGCCGACGCGAAAGCGGCGCTGGCCGCCAGTGCTGTCAGCTTCCCCGGCGTCACCTATGAAGTCGTCGGCTATTAGAGTGCGGTGCTAATCCACTCAAGGCTTTGTCGCGATCATGCCCTAGCAGGCTCTCCCTCTTACGAACTGATGTAAAGAGGGGGAGCCAGTATTCATCGCCCCGTGCTTCCCACTTTTACTTTCCGCAATGTACCCTGTTAGGAATCCGTTAGGGAAGTTCATCTAACCTGTAATGGAGCTTATCAGCCTGCCAGGGTAGGGGGTGAACGGTCGTATGAACACGCAGCGAACGATGGCGAGTCTTTCTCTCGATATGGATGACAAGTGGTGTTATCTGAAGATCCATGGCGATCCGGGTTGGGAAGCACTTCCCACCTATCTGCCGACCTTCGTCCCGCGAGTGCTGGGTTTTCTTCAATCATTGAATGACCTGCACATCACCTTCATGATTGTGGGTCAGGACGCGGATCGAGAGCAGAATCATCCGCTGCTGCAATCCCTGGTTGCTGCCGGGCATGAGATTGGTAATCACTCCTACAATCACGAATCGTGGATGCATCTCTACCACGAAGACCAGATTGTTGACGACCTGGTCAAAGCCGAAGTCGCCATCGAACGCGCGACCCGGCAGCGCCCGGTGGGATTCCGCGGCCCTGGCTTCAGCATTTCCTACAACATCATGCAGGTGTTGGCGCAGCGTGGCTACCTGTACGATGCCTCGACCTTCCCGACCTACCTGGGACCGTTGGCGCGCGCCTACTACTTCATGACCACCACTCTGACGCCGGAAGAGAAGGCCATGCGCCGCGAGCTGTTCGGCAAGTTCAAGGATGGGCTGCGTACCAACGCCCCCTATCGTTGGCGCTACAATGGTTCTGACCTGATCGAAATCCCGGTGACGACGTTCCCGATCTTCAAGGTTCCGATCCACATCAGCTATGTACTCTATCTGAGTTTGTTCTCGAAGACGCTGGCCCTGACCTACTTCCGAACGGCCTTGAAGCTGTGCAAGCTCAGTGGGCTGGAACCGTCGATCCTGCTGCACCCGCTCGACTTCCTGGGCGTGGATGACAACCAGAATGAACTGTCCTTCTTCCCGGCGATGGGCTTGAAGGCGGATCGCAAGATGGGGGTTGTCCGTGAAGCGCTGCGGATCATGGCTGATGAGTTTGATCTGGTGACGATGCAGGAACATGCCCTGCATTTTGCCCAGGCGAGTACCTTCCCCATCCTGGGGTTGCGTTGATGGATTGCCAGATCTGTGGAAGTGGTTCTGTGCGTCTTTTCCAGAAGTATCAGTACTGGATCCGCGAGTGTACCGGCTGCAAGCATCGCTTCTGCGAGTTGGAACCGGCACACGATCACGTGGATACCGTCTATTCAGATGCTTACTTCTTCGAGGGTGGGGACGGATACCCTGACTATCTGGGTGAAGCGAACTTGCTGCTCGCTCATGGGGTGCGCTATGGCAGGCTCCTGAATCAGCTTATGAAACCAGGCCGCGTGCTGGATATCGGCGCGGCGGCCGGCTTCATCCTCAAAGGTCTGCAATCTACGGGCTGGCAGGGCATCGGCGTAGAACCGAACGCGCGCATGGCTGCTTATGCAGCCGAGCATCTCGATGTCGATGTGCGTGCAGGCTCGCTGGAGATGTTTGAGACGAATGAAACCTTTGATCTGGTGAGTATGATACAGGTTATCGGTCACTTCTATGACCTGGAATCGGCTCTCGCGAAGGCGGCCAGCGTCACCCGGGCCGGTGGATATTGGCTGATCGAATCGTGGAACAAGGACAGCCTCGTCGCCCGAGGATTTGGACAGAACTGGCATGAGTACAGCCCGCCCAGTGTCTTGCGCTGGTTCGGCCCAAGTGATCTGAATCGAGCAGCGGCGAAGTTTGGCTTCACGCCCGTTGCCCACGGACGCCCAAGCAAACGGATCAACCTCGACCACATCGAGTCGCTGTTGAGCTACAAGCTTTCCCATCCTGTCATGAAGAAGATGATGTCGGCTGCCTTCGGTTTGTTTCCGAAGCACACGACCGTACCCTATCCCAATTTCGATTTGTTCTGGGTACTGTATCGCAACAGCGCCTAAGAAGTGTGTGTTCTGGGTGGAAAAATAGCTTGACACTGGGGCTTTATTGCCTTACCAACGCAGTCGTGATGATCTGATTTCGGAGCCTTCAATCCGAGCTTCAGAGCGTAGAGCATCACCACATGTTCAAAGGAAGTGCTGCAATGCAAGAACAACTCGCTGCCATCATCTTCGAAAACCTCCAGGAAATGCAGAAGACGGGTGATTTCGCTTATGAGGGTTCACTGACTGTCGATACTCCGCTGTACGGCGGCAAGGACGGCAGGCTGGATTCGCTGAGCCTGGTCAGACTGATCGTCGCCGTCGAGCAGGGCATTCAGGATCGCCTCAACCTAACGGTGAGCCTGGCTGATCCAAAGGCGCTGTCGCAGACCAGGACTCCGTTCCGTTCGGTGTCCACGCTGGTGAATCACGCCATCACCGTCATTGGCGTTGAGGAAAAATGAACGCGCCCATCACCCTGATTACAGGAACTCGAAAAGGGATCGGGCGATTTCTGGCGGAACATTACCTGCAATTGGGGCATCGTGTAATCGGCTGCAGCCGCACACCGGCGGAGTTCCAGGCCGAGAACTACACGCACTTCACGCTGGATGTGACTGATGAGGACGGTGTGCGCCAGATGTTTTCCTCCGTCCGGCGCAGCTTTGGCTATATCGACAATCTCATCAATAATGCCGGCATCGCCGCCATGAACCACTCGCTGCTCACGCCGGCATCCAGTGTGCGGCAGGTGCTGGAAACCAACGTCATCGGCACGTTCCTCTTTTGTCGCGAGGGCGCCAAGCTGATGCAGGGACGGCGCAAGGGCTGCATCGTCAATTTCTCTACAGTAGCCGTGCCGCTCAATCTGGAAGGTGAGGCTGCCTACGTAGCCTCCAAGTCGGCTGTAGAGGCTTTGACCAGGGTGCTTGCCCGTGAGTTTGCCGCCCTCGGCATTACCGTCAACGCGGTCGGCCCTGTGCCCATTGAGACAGATCTGATTCGGGGCGTACCCGCCGAGAAGATTCAGCAGCTTGTGGCCCGTCAGGCCATCCACCGGCTCGGTACGCCAGAAGACGTATCCCATGTGGTTGATTTCTTCATCGATCCATCCAGCAGCTTTATCACTGGACAAATCCTCTATCTGGGGGGTGTGAATTGAGCAGTGCCACCTATATCGAGTTCTTGCTTGAACGTTTCCGCCGGAATCCCGATCACGATGCCATTGTTTGGTCTGATCGGCGCTACTCCTACGGTTGGTTGGCTGACACGATCACGCAGTGGATGGACACGCTGGAAACCCAGAACGTGCCCCGTGGAGCGGTCGTCAGCCTGGAAGCCGATTTTTCTCCCAATGCCATTGCCCTCATGCTCGCGCTCATTGATCGCGGCTGCATTCTGGTTCCGCTAACTTCTTCGGTCGGGCAGAAGAAACCGGAGTTCCGCGCCATCGCGGAGGTCGAATCGATCATCGAGATCACCAGCGATGATCGGATGGAACACCAGTCCACGGGAGTCCAGGCTACACACGAACTGATCCTCAGGCTCAAACAGGCGGGACATCCCGGCTTGGTCTTGTTCTCGTCCGGCTCTACCGGGAAGAACAAGGGGGCGCTGCACGACTTTGTGCCGCTGTTGGAGAAGTTCAAAGTCCCACGGCACTCCATGCGGACCATCACTTTCCTCCTCTTCGATCACATTGGTGGCGTGAACACCCTGCTGTATACACTGTCGAATGCGGGCTGTGTGATCACCGTAACGGATCGCTCGCCCGATGCAGTCTGTGCAACTGTGGAGAAGTTCAAGGCGGAGCTGCTGCCCACTTCGCCCACGTTTCTCAATCTGCTGCTCTTGAGCCGCGTTTACGAACGCTTTGATCTGTCTTCGCTGAAGATGATTACCTATGGCACCGAAGTGATGCCGGAAAGCACGCTTCAGCGCGTTCACAGTATTCTGCCCTCGGTGAACCTGCTGCAAACCTATGGTTTGTCGGAGGTGGGCATCCTCCGATCTAAATCGAAGTCATCCGACTCCCTCTGGATCAAAGTGGGTGGGGAAGGTTTTCAGACGCGCATTGTGGATGGCTTGCTGGAGATCAAGGCCGAGTCCGCCATGCTGGGCTATCTCAACCACGAGAGTCCCTTTACCGAGGACGGATGGTTCCGTACTGGCGATGCCGTGGAGGTGGATGGCGAATACATCCGCATCCTCGGACGGAAATCCGAGATCATCAATGTCGGCGGAGAGAAAGTCTATCCGGTTGAGGTTGAAAGTGTCGTGCTTCAGATGGAGGGTGTCGAGGACGCGATTGTGGTCGGTTCTCCCAATCCCATCATGGGGAACATCGTTGAGGTGCAGGTCAGGCTCTCGACCGATGAAACACTCGCGCAGTTCCGCAGTCGGATGATGGCCTTCTGTCAGGGTCGCCTGGCTAGGTTCAAAATCCCTCAGAAAGTGGTGCTGTCAGATAACGCTCTGCACAGCGATCGCTTCAAGAAACTACGAGGTAACAATGCAAGTCGCTGAGAAATCACGCACGACAGATGCTGCCCAACAGAACGGCGGCACTCGTTTCCACATTCGACAGGTTGATGCAGCGGATAGCGTGGGAATCGACCGTACCACTGAACTGCACATGGAACTGCTCGCGTTCGGGCCGATGGCGCAGTTTGGCGACCGAGTGATTCGGGATACCATCTATGTAAGTGCGCTCCAGGACAAACTCCTGGAAGTTGCGATTGCGGAAATCGATGGTCGCCCTGCCGGTTTCATCGCCTATTCGCTCAAGCCCCACGATTTCCACTCCCTGCTGATACGCAATCACCTGCTCAAAGCGGTCTGGGTGATGGCTCTGGCGCTGATCACCAATCCAACTCGCCTCCGCCATATCCCGCGCGCCTTGAAGGTCATCTTCTCGCGTGATGAACTCCCTGGTTCGGCCAAGAACATCAAAACAGAAGTGGTCTGTTTTGGTGTACGCCCGGAGTATCTCACCCCGGCCTTTGTCAAGGAAACAGGGTTGCGAGTCGGCGTGCGTTTGCTCGATCATGCCTTTGCCTACTTCCGGCAGCATGGCTTTGACCGAACGCGGATGATCGTGGATGCCGACAACACGCGCGCGCTGCTGTTTTATCAGTCCCTCGGCGCTGATCTGACAGCCTGTATGTTCGGTGGCATCCCATCCTATATCGTAGAGATCGATCTGGATGCCCTGTGAACGGGGATCTGCTCAACCGATCTGGTTTGGTCTGATCCCCCAGTCCTTTCCAGAAACGTTTTTACGCGGTTGGTTCGCCTCGATACACTGTGGGATGTAGGGGATGAAACTCCACATCATCGACTGCATCTCAGAACGTTTCTCCCCGCTGAATGCGGCCATTGAGGTGTCAGCAAGGTAGCCTCGAATACAATGCCGCTAGAACTTGCAGTACGCTTTCTTGACTCTGATCTAGGATGAATCATGACGAGTATTCCTCACCCCGACTCGGCCGTTCAGTCGCAGACTCGACCTGCCGCTTCGGAAAGCGCTGAAGGAGCAGGATCACAGCGTCTGGCTGCCATTGACATGCTGCGTGGCGTGGCGATGTTGTTGATGGCGCTCGACCACTGGGCAGCCTATGCCCGCATCAACCTCATGGCCGAAGGCTATAATGGCAAGCGTTTCCCTTTGGGCAATTGGGCGGAAATCCTCACAGGTCTCATCACCAATCTGTCATCGGGCATATTCTTCACGTTGGCCGGAACCAGTATTGCCTTCTTTGAGCGCAGCCGTCGCAAACGCGGTTGGAGCGAATGGGACATTACCCGCTTCCTTTTGATCCGCGCTGGTATTCTTCTGATACTCGATCAGGTTATCAATTTCGTGGGCTGGCATGTGACGAATCTACCTCTCTTCGAGGTCTTGTCCGCGATTGCCTTCAGCATGATTATCCTGTCGGTAGTCCGTCTGCTCCCGCTGCGAATCGTCGCGCTGCTGGCGGTTGCTCTGTTTATTCTGTTCCCCCTGTTCGTACAGATCTTTCCTCCTAACCCCGATCAACCCCTTTCGGCTATTACCACCATCCTCTTCCAGAATCATCGTGAACAGGGCTTTCCCGAAGTCGAAGATCCGCTGCTGGGCCGCCTGAGTCTGATGCTGGCAGGCTACGTGATGGGGCGTTTGCTGTCTCAAGGCAAGATCAGCATTTCTCCGCGCTGGCTGTGGGTTGCGCTTGCCGGCTTTATCGCTTGGTTCGTGCTGCGCCTGGGCTTCTTGCAGGGCTATGGGGACTTTTTGCCCTATCAGGCCGGCGCTCCCTGGATCGACTTCTTCATTGACAACAAGCACCCACCCAGCCTGACGTTCCTGCTCTTCAATATGTCCTGGTCTTTGGTCGCCTTGGTCCTGATTAATGCCATCGCACCGCGCCTGAGCAAGACCTGGCTGGGCTGGGCACTGACTACGCTCGGTCAGACCTCACTGTTCTTCTTTGTCTTCCACATGCTGTTCTACCGCCTGCTCGTCACCGTGTTCCAGGGCGGGGTCATTATCCCTTCGTCCTGGCTTGGTAACGTCGATCTGCTCCGGTTATTCATTGAGTGCGGTTTGACTTTTGTAATTCTCCTTCCCGTTTGCGCCTGGTATCGTAATCTAAGGCGCAAGTATGTAATCTTGAGTTACCTGTAACCCGGAAGCGCGTTCATTTGCAGTTCGATTGTATGCCCATGACAATAAGGATGAACGCAGAGAGATGAGGAGTTAGCCTGTGGTTAGTCGTAAGAACAAGCATTTTCTACTGTGGATGGCTGTGCTGCTTGTCAGCGGTTTGATCGGGACTACGGTACATGCCCAGGCTGCCGGATATTCGCTGCGCTTCTATGGGAATGGGACTGGAAATATTGATCGGGTGCTGGTGCCGGTTGACCCGCCCACCTCAGCCGACATCGGCGGCAGTTTCACCATTGAGTTCTTCATCCGCGTCAACACGGGAGAAAACGGCAGCGGAGCCTGTACCACGGGCAATACAGGCTGGATAAACGGCAACACAATTGTAGACCGGGACACCTTTGGATCGGGCGATTTCGGGGATTACGGCATTTCGCTCTTCGGCGCGGGGGGTGTCATCGCCTTCGGCGTGAGCGATGCGACCAGCGGCGCGACGATCTGCGGCACACGCAACGTCGTCGATGGCAACTGGCATCACATTGCCGTGACGCGCAACACCGCGACAGGTGCGCTCGCCCTGTTCGTGGATGGTGTGCCAGACGGAACGGCCACCGGGCCGACTGGTGACATCAGCTACCGTGACGGACGGACAACGACCTGGCCCAACGATCCATTCCTGGCTCTCGGAGCCGAGAAGCACGACATCGGGGCTGCGTTCCCATCCTACAGCGGGTGGTTCGACGAATTGCGGATTTCGACCAGCATCCGCTACGGAGGTACATTCCCGCCGCCGACGGTGCCGTTCGTGACGGATGCGAACACGGCGTTGCTGTATCATTTCGACGAAGGCACGGGCAATCAGATCACCGATACCTCTGGGAATGCCACGAATGGCGTTCGCCAGCCAGGAGGCAGTCCGGCGGGGCCGGAATGGTCTACCCTGACGCCTTTCTCCACCGTGCCGCCACCTCCCCCTCCGCCGCCTCCACCACCACCCGGCGGCACAACGACTGGCGGAAGTTCATCGAGCGGGACCACTGCGAACAATGTGGCATTGGTTCCCCTCTGCCTTGATCTTCCGGTTGCCGCAAACAGCGTTATTCAGACTCAGGTGTCATCGCAGCACTTTGAAATCCGCTGCCGGTTGCTGGTCCTGAACGGCCAGTACTATCAGGAAGCGCTTCCGGCCAACATCGGGAATCAGCGTGTCATTGATGCGGGCATCATTCACGCGGTCGATGTGTTCAGTCCATCTGGCCTGAAGTCCTTCGAGACGGGCTTTGTGATCTGCTTCCAGGGTACGGGACAGATCGTCTTTCTGGGGAGCAACGAGGCGCCGCGTGGTATTCGCGTCTTGGCTCCATCCAATTCATACACAGGCTTCACATGCGGGGTGCTGTCTGAACCAGGGACAGTCGTGCTGACCACCAACACGCCAGCATAATCTGCGAAGTTCCTTTGGGGCGACTGTGGTCGTTCCTACGATGTGCCCTTTGTGGATCGATCACCGAATTCGGGCGGGTATTCTGGTTTCCGCCCGCCCGAATCCTTTGATGACCACGCCCTCGAATGTGGTGCAATATGAAACGACCTCGCGTCGGGATTCTCCTTCGTGCCCTGACAGCGGTAGTGCTGCTGGGCGCACTGTTCTATTTCATTGATCGGGACGCGCTGCTCAAGACATTCGCGTCAGTTAATCTGCCGGTCTATCTCCTGGGACTGCTGGCTTTTGTTGGCACAATCTTGACGTGGACACTGCGCTGGCATCTGCTGATGCGTGCCTCTGGCGAAGTCATCAGCTATCGGAAGTCCTTGATGACTCTGGTCATCAGTATGTTCTTCTCGATGTTCTTGCCGACCGTCGTGGGAACCGATCTGGGACGTGTCTACGAACTGGGACGTGACGACCGTTTTCGGAAGTCCAATCTCGTCTCGACCGTGCTGCTGGATCGCCTCATGGGGTTAATGACCATTTCGTTGATGGCGTTGATCGGCCTGGTGGTCGGCAGCCAGTTTGCCGCCAATCAGGGCGTAGTCCTCACCGTGGTCGGGACCATCGTCGTTCTGGTTGGAGGATGGGTTCTGGTCTTCAATAAGCGTGCCGAAGCGCTCATTTTCGGGCTGATTGCGCGCATCCCTGTGGTGAGTCGTTTCACGGACCTGTTTCACAAACTGTATACTGCTTTGTATCAGTTGTACCGGCGTCCCGGTCTCATGGCGCGGGCCGGGAGCGTATCGGTTGTCAACAGTCTGTTCACTATCTTTGCCACACTACTGGCCGCCCGTTCGATAGGCGTGAACATTGATGCAATCTACTTCTTCATCTTCATGCCCATCATCTGGATCATCATCACCATCCCGATTTCGCTGAGTGGTCTGGGCTTGCGGGAAGGAGCCTTTGTCTTCTTTTTCTCCCAGGTGGGCGTTACGCCCAGTGATGCGGTTGCCATTTCGCTCTTGTACTACTCTTACAATGTCGTCATCGGTGTAGTTGGTGGACTCATTCTGTTGTATTCTTCGTTGAGGCAAACACGCGATATCTCCCGGTCGCAAGCCTGACAGTCGATCCCTGGAGCTGACCTTGGCTGGATCACGGACACGCGAGCAAGTCACCGGTAGTTCCGTTCTTACCGGCGCACTGAACTTCTTAGCAGACCGAGTGAACTGGATTCTTCTCGGCTTGCTGGTTATCGTCCTGGCGGGGCACTTCCTATCACTGACGATCTACCCGACCATCTTCATTGACGAGAGTTGGTTAGCCAACACGTCCTGGAGCTGGCTCAAGACCGGTGTCCCCTTCGACCTGATCCATTCTGGCCCTCTGGATCAGTTCGGCTACGCCTGGCTGACCGATAATTTTCTGGGGCAGGCCCCCTATGCCATTGCTTACCAGTTGATTGGCCTGGGTCTTTTTCAGACCCGATTGGTCTCCTGGCTCTTCAGCCTCATCCTGGTCGTGGCGACCATCCAGGTTGGGCGGCGCTTGTTCGATCTCAAGGCCGGTCTCCTGGCTGGACTGCTGCTGACTCTCAGTATGCCCTATCTGCAATCCAGCCGGCAGCGCCAGGACGTGATCTTGGCCGCCATGATTATGGTGAGTTTCTGGTTGGCGCTGTATGCCCTGGACAAGGACAAAGTCTGGGCGCATTTCCTATCCGGTCTGCTGCTCGGACTTGGCTTCGATGTCCATCAGACTGCGATGATTTTTATTCCTGCGCTGGGTGCGCTCTACCTCCTTCATTACCGGAAACGCCTGCTTTTCGCCCGTGGAACCTGGATCGTTGGGATTGGCGGCGCATTGGGGTTGGGATACTATGCCGCAACCCATATGCTGCCCAACTTTGAAGTCTATTCTAAGTTGATGAGTTTCTACTTCGTCAGTGAAGCCGATGCCCGCATCCCGCTGACCAATCCCTCCATCATTCTGGAGTCGGCCGTTCGTGAGCTGTCCCGTTATCGCTTCCGCGAAAACCCGCTGGACCTGCTCGCAATCGCCGCTGGCACGTTGGCTCTCCTGTACCGCCGCTCGAAATCCGACCAACGTCTCCTCACCTACACAGCGGTCGCGTTCGCCAGTTTTATCCTCCTCAGCAGCAGCAAAACGCCCCTTTATGCTATCAATCTGTACCCCTTCTTCATGCTGATCGCTGGCGCTGGCGCTGTGGCGGTGATGCAGATGGCCCGGCGTCCACTCGTGGCGCGGATCGCTCTGGTCGCCATTGTTGCTTTTGTGGGCTTCAATCTGGTTCAGACCGCCGCGCGCATCTACAGCCAGCGTGATTATGATTACTACGCCATCACCAACCGCATCCGCGAGGTGATCCCGGACGGCCAGCGTATACTGGGTATGCCGACCTGGTGGTTGGGGCTTTCCGAGTATGACTACATCTCCAGCCTCAATGTCCCTTACTACCGGTTCTTCAACAACCTGGATGTCCAGCAGGCGCTCGAAGAGATTCATCCCGACTATATCATCGTCGATGATGCTCAGCGTGCCGTCTTGGTGGATGAGGGACAACAGCTAATGCAAGGTATGAACGTGTACGCAGTTTCTCGCCAGGAGTTCGACGCCGTGCTGGAATCGCAGGCGGAGCTGGTGCTGCAATTCTCTGACCCCTGGCATGGGACCTTCCAGATATACCATCTGATTTGGCCGGAATAGCCGGTAGATTCGCGACGCTGCTCAGTTCTGTGATCCCGCAGGGATAACCTTAGCGCATCGATGCCTATCGTGATCAGTACCAACAAGCGCTGGCTTATCTCCAACGTATCAAGAGGATGGGCGCGGGGGCGCGGGCTGAAGCCATCGCTGCCCGCCTGCGATCCCAGTACCCCAACCGTCCCGCCTTGTTGGATGAACTCCGCCGCGTGTGACAATATCCCGCACCCCCAGCGTGCTTATGCATCGGTGATCAAACCCGTCTTGTTGCGGCCCACCTTCTGAACGCTATAATTCCCGCCACAATCTGATACAAAGAACGGGGCGTTCCCATGTCCCACGATGTCTTTTTGAGCTACAGCCGCGACGACACCGCCTTCATGCAGCGCCTGCGTGATGATCTGCGTGCTACTGGGCTGGTCGTCTGGACAGATGAACGCATCGAACCGGGATCACCCTCCTGGAAGCGCGACATTGAAACGGCTATCCGGGAGTGTGGCGCTCTGGTCGTCCTGCTCTCGCCGGATGCCGCCCAATCCAAATGGGTGCGTGCCGAAATCGACTTTGCCGAGTCCCTTCACAAACCCCTGTACACCCTGCTGGTGCGCGGTGACGAAACCAATGCCGTGCCTTTCGGCCTGACCACCCACCAGCGCATCGACATGACCAGCCCCGCCCGTTATGAGTCTGGTCTGCCAATCCTGATCCGCGCCATCCAGAACCGCTCTTCGGCATCCGCAGCCAGTCCTCCGCAGATACTCGCCTCCGCGCCGCAGGCGGCTCCTCGGCGGAACGTCCCACTGCGCTGGCTTATCACCCTTGCGGCGCTGCTCATCGTCGTGGTGATCGCGGCTGTCTGGCTCATGCAGAACAATCCACCTGGCTCAGCATCGGCCACGCCCACATCTGCCCAGGTCAGCGAAGGACAGTGGATCGTGCAAACCAGCGGCGCTGTGTCGATCTCAGTCCCGCCGCGGTGGGCCTTGGGCATTACCGGCCCGCCGACCGATGAAGCGCTGGCCGTGATCTATTCGATTATCGATGAGGTCGCTCCTGATCCCCAGGCTGCCGAGAGCTTCAAAGCCATCTACTCCCCCAGCGCCTTCAAGCTCATCTTTGGCAATTGGGGCAGTTTCCGCACCGGGGCGGTGATCGAACAAAACCTCCCGATTGCCGTCAATCTGGATGTCGTCCGGCAGTTGGCTGTCACCCAGTGGGGGAGTGTGGGTCTCACCTTCACTGACGATGAGGTGGTTTCCTTGCCCGCCGGGGACATGCTGCGGATTCAGGGAACGGCCCGCACCCGCTCCGCGCCGGGTATGAATATTGCCTACTTCTTCCCAGTCGGGAACAAGCTTTATGTGATCACCTTTCTGATCGGCAGCACCGATACGGTCAACACCGACCTCTCCGCCATCGAGCGCGAGGTGGACGCCATCATGCAGACTTTCACCGTCGCAGCCCCGGCCAGTTGATGGCGCTCAGCCCTTCCCAAAATGCTGGTTGAAGAACCGGATGCACGCCTCCCGCCCGGCTTCGGTCAGCACGAAAGACTTGTTCTTGTTGCGCGGATTCTCGATCCAGCCTTTTTCATACAGCCGGTTGCTGATCGACCAGTCCATGCCTTTCCAGGCGCGGTAATCTCCCAGCGAAAAGTACAGCAGTGCCAGCGCCACTTCGTCTACCTTGTCCACATCGTATTCTGCTGCCGCTTCTTCGACCGCCGCCTCACGTGGGAATTCACTGAGCGACAGCAGATTCCCGTCAGGATCATGAAACCAGGCGACTTTGGCCTGGTCGCCCGCTGCCCAGATGCCGAGTTCATCCTGGGGCAGACCCGGCACGCGCAGCATCTCGATACCCTGTGCATTCAAGGCAGCGACTGCCGTGTCGATGTCGTCCACCTGCCAGCCCAACGCCGTGAACGGATGCGGCTGGAAAGAAGCCACCTTCTGCACCCGCAGCATCGTGCCGTGCGCGTCGAAGACCAGCGCGAAATCTTCATCGGCGATCAGGCGCAGTCCCAGAATTCGCGTGTAGAAGTCCTTCGCCCGGCCTGAATCGGTGGTTGCAACGAAGGCCATGAGTGTGCTGTTCGAGAGGATCATGATTCCGGCTCCTCCGCAGTTTAGTAGGGTGAAGCGCTCGCGTATCAAGTAGAATTGTATCTCATGACACCATTGACACGAGCGAACCGATGACAAAACCACTGCTCTTGGCCCTGCTGTTCAGCCTCCTGCTGCTGATCCCGTTTCAACCCGCTGTCGCTCAGCCTGCTGGCGATAACGAAGCCATCCTCTATATGGCCTATGAGGGTTCAGCCGCAGGACTTGTCCTGATCGTCTCGCCGGACGGCTACCGCGCCATTCCAATGGGGCGCTATCAGCGGGAGCAGATGATCGCCTCCGAGGATGGCCGCTGGCTGGCGATCAGCGTCCGCGATACGGTCGATGATGTGATTCTCTGGGTCCCGATCATTGCGCTCGACGACAGCGGGGGGAATACCCTCTTTCCGCTGCCCATCACGCGGGCGGTCAAGCTGGGCAGTTTCTCGCCGGATGGTCGGTATCTCGCGCTGGCTGTGGTCGGCCAGCAGAGCCTGGATGCGCCGCTGATGGGCGGGCTGATGGTTTTCGACATTTTCAGCAGCCCGGAGTCGGATGAACAGGCCAAGTGGTGGCTGCCGTTGGAACCCCGCCAGGGTCAGGTGATGTGGGCGGAGATCGGGGATTGGATTGCCCAGGGCGTTCAGTTCCTGCCGACCTGTTACCAGTGCGATGATCCCTCTGCTGGCGAATTCGCGCTCTGGAATCCCTTCACCGAGGCGATCACGCCGGGGGCGGGCGCTTACTTTCTCCCGGATGTCACCGTGCTGGAATCTACTGGCGAGGCGCTCCGGCTGGAAGTTGATGCGGCTTTTCCCCTCGATCCCGGCGCGACCGGGGCGAATGTCATCCGCTATCTGCCGGCGGTCAGGCCGGATGCGGCGGTGATGACGCTCTATGCCGACCCGCGCGGCATCGCCTGGGCGCAGTGGGTGCTGGACGGGCAGGCGGTGCTGGCGCAGCCTGCCGGGGTTTTTGATGCCTGGGTGCTGATCTATCGTGATGGCCGAGTGGTCGAGTATCCGCATGGCCTGGGCATCCGCTTTGTGGTCGGCTCAACGGGCGGATGGTTCGTCGAGTCCGGCAACGCCGACGGCTACACCGACATCACCCATATCCGGCCTGACGGTTCAGATTATCTAGTGTCAGCGGACGGTGGAGCAGCCGTCATCCGTCCACCCCATCTCGGCAGAAATCTGCCTGACCCGCCGCTGCCATTCCCACCCGTCGCGCCGTAGACGATCCGGGTTTTAGTGAACATGCCCGTTCGACCCCGTGGGTTAAGGCTCCCCAACCTTGTGCGAAGTGCTATGCAAGCATTCATGAGACACCAAAGAGTGACCAAAATGTCACCCTTTCGGCCTCGTTTTGTGCTATTCTGGGGATATACAGGGCATTCCGTCAGGGCAAGGAGCAGAATCGGCTGTCCGACTGTTCCCTGTCCCTTCAGTGGACATGGTTTTTCGGTAGCCGGACACTAAAGTGATCCGGCGTCGAATCGCACCTTGACAACCTATCGTCTACAAATATCGCAGCTCATCCTTGTTGCAAAAATCACCGAGTTGCAACTGCAACATTTGCAACTTTTCGCGGATTTGCATTTGCAGCATTTGCGGTATTTGCAGCATTTCGCCGCTTTTACGGGGAAATGGCACAAACAGGCGTTTCCAACCCTGACGGCACTGACGCCATTGCCGCCAACTCCGCCACAAAACCGGGCATTCTTCCCGTGAGGATCAGTTCAACGAGCAAGGAGTTGTCACCAAATCGTCACCTTACGCCTGTCCCCAACCGCACCTTCTGGCACAGAATTGCCATTTGCATTTGCCGCCATTTGTGCCGATTCTCAAGATTCTCACATTCTCATTCTTATCATTCTTATCAGATTTCTCATCGCCGTCACGTTGTGCATTTCGTATGGCTAAAAGCTATAAGCTATCGGCTAATAGCTACATCTATAAACTATCAACTACGAACTAATGCCCTCCGGCAGCCCGAACTTCCCCACCAACCCCGGCACGCGGAACGTGACGATATCGGCCAGGAGCCTACCCCGCATTGTGACGACCTGAATCCCGTAGGCGCAGTACCGCCCCGGCCCCTCCGCTCGGTACAGCCCAAAGGCAATCTGCCCGTTGGCCCGCGTGGGCAGCAGCTTCCACCGTCCCCGCGCTTCCCCGCCGAAGACCGTCTTCGCGGTCAGCCCCCGGATCGTCTCCCGCCCCTGATACCAGGCCGGGATCGGCGGCATGCTGAAGGTCGCGTCCTCGTGTAGGAGACGAACCAGCCCGTCCACGTCGGCTGCTTCCCAGGCCTGAACGTAGCGATCCAGCAGGTTCTGCCCCGCCTCGTCCAGACTGTGACCCATGTCCCCGAACCCGGCCTCTCCCCGGCTGGCGAGGGTTGCCCGTGCCCGGTGCAGCATACTCTTCACCGCCCCCACGCTGATCTCCAGCAGCGCGGCTACCTCGCTCGCCGGCCACTCCAACACCTCCCGGAAGAGCAGCACTGCCCGCTGCCGGGGTGGGAGCAGGTGCAGCGCCGCGATGAAGGCCAGCACGATATGTTCGCGGGCAGCCAACCGCGTTTCGGGGTTGGACTCGCTTTCGATCAGCCAGCCATCCGGGTACGGCTCCAACCAGACCGGCTCCATCACCGAAGCCGGGATCGGTTCATCCAGCGTCGATGCCTCATCCCAGGTGAGCGGGACGTAGCGCCCCGGCCGTTTCCGCAGCGCGTCCAGGCACGCATGGGTTGCAATCTTGTACAGCCACGCCCGCAGCGAGGCCGTACCCCTGTACGTCCCGCGCCCGCGCCACGCTTTCAGGAAGGTCTCCTGCGCCATATCCTCGGCATCCTGGAGCGTCCCCATCATCCGGTAGCAGTGAACCTGAAGTTCCCGGCGATACGGTTCGACCAGCCTGCCGAACGACTCCTGATCGATCTGTCCCAGATCGATGCCCGCCTGAAATCCCTGGCTCATCACTCCGCTCCCAAAATCCACGCCAACTTTGCCCAGACCGCATCCTTTTGCCCCGCTTCATCGTCATATGAACGGGTGGATACGTCAACCGATATTGTGGAGGATACGTGATGAAGCAGTTTAGTGCCACCGCCCATATTAAGGCCTCTCCTGAAGTGATCTGGGGCATCCTGACCGACGCGCCCAATTATCCCTCCTGGGACCCCTGGGCCATCCGCATCGAAGGGACTATCGCGGCAGGATCGACCATTGTTGCCTACAATAAGATCAGTCCCGGTCGGGCTTTCCCTGCGAAAGTGACCGAGTTCGTGCCCGGAAAGCGCATGGCCTGGACGGGTGGAATGCCTTTCGGGTTGTTCAAGGGGGTGCGGACTTTCACTCTGGTTCCAGGGCGGGATGGCAGCGTGGAGTTCACCTTGCAGGAAATCTTCAGTGGGCCGCTGCTGCCCCTCATTGGCCGCACCATCCCTGACCAGACCCAGGCATTTCAGGATTTCGTCGCGGGGTTGAAAGCCCGCGCGGAAAGAGGATAAAGCGATCTGTTGGTGTCGTCTAATCCGAAATCGTCCAGTTCAGTGATACGGAGGCTTGCATTCGATCATGACCGACAAGAAACCTGCTGGTGACGGAACGAAGGAAAACCCCTGGGTGCTGCTCACCCCGCCGGGGACATCCGA